>JAGRHA010000397.1 GCA_020445205.1 Gammaproteobacteria bacterium | reverse complement strand
TCCACGGTCGCAAATCACGATTCCTCAAAGTCTTCGGGCACCGCGTAGGTCTCGACGACGTCGAACAGCTACTCGCGCGCGGGGGTATCGAAGCGGTTTGCGCTGGCGCGGACGATGCACTCGTGATCTATACCACCGACGCCGATGCGATCGACCGGATCCGCGACATCGTACGCGACAGCACCAGCATCAGCCCCAAGGGCATCAAGATCACACAGATCGCGTCCATCCCCCGCAATGACGCCGGCAAGGTACGTTACGCGGCGCTCAACGAGCTGACCTGACAGGCGGGAAAAATTGCGTTCACTGGCTGCAAAGCGCGCCACGTGGAGCAGCCACACCGTGACACGACGATCACCGCGGGCCGTGGTGGCGTCTGATTCAGCTTTCAAACAGCACCCATCGACGGCACTCCTTGTCCGTCGCGTCTGACGCAATGAAAGCACAGGGGCCGCGCATCCTCGTGCGTACCTCGCCCCAGACTCACCATCACACTCGCGGGATTCCGATGGAAGACTCGAATCACGAGCAGGTGCTTGCACCTGAGCCATCCCTGGCACAGGGCATCGGCGGCACACGTGCGTGGCTGTGGAGCCACGAAGCGGCCGCCGCGCACGTCACAGTTGTGCGATCAGCTTGTCGATCGGTGCACTGATGTAGTCTTCTTCCGCGAAGATCTCGTGTGCATCGAGCGGCTGGAATATCGACATCCCGGTCCGCGTGAAGCGGTCAAGGAAATCCGTGTCCTCGCCTGCGAGACATTTCGAATTGTACTCGTTGAAGTACTTGATGCTGAATCCGTAGTCGACGATGTCACGCAGCCTTTGTTCGTGAATGTTGCCGATCTTGATATGCAGAAACGGGCACGGGAACACGTCGCCTTTCGGCGTGATGTAGAGTCGATTGACCGTATTGCAGCCGAGCAGCTCCTCCTTGTTGCGATCGAAGGGGTTCCACATGTTGTAGATGATGTTGTCGTACTTCTTGCGCAGCTCGTCGATGCGGGCACGATCGTCTGCATCGATCATGATGTCGGCATTGTCTTTCCAACATCCGGATGGCATCGCCAGGTTGAAGTGCGTGAGATAACCGCGTTCCGCCGAGAAGTCGCAGAACTCCTCGAGTTCTTTCGACTGCGCGTTGTAATGCCCGACCGCAATCGTCGGTACAGCGAGCATCCCCGCCTGTTTGGCGAACTTCAGTGCATTCAGTGCACGCTCGTGCGCTCCCTTCTTCTTCATGAAGGTGTCGTGCTGCTCACCATCGAGACCCGTAATACTGACGGATAGCCGGTCCATGCCGGCCCGCGCCAGCTTGTTCGCGACCTCCTCGGTGACGAACCAGCCGTTGGTGGTCATGATCACGAAGAAGCGTTCAGGTCCCAAGGCGTGAATCAACTCGAGCGTCTTGTCGACATTGATGAGCAACTCACCGCCCTGCAGATCGAACTCGTAGTAGCCAAGCTCATGCGCCTGGTCGGCCACACTGGCTATCGCGTCGATATCGAGCTTGATACGCGCATTGGGCTGGTTAGGCGCATTGGTGTAGCAGAAGTCGCACTTGAAGTTGCAGACGTTGTTGTAGTTGAGATGCACGGCGCGCACGTTCTGCCCCATATGCCCATTGTTGGCCTTCACGGCCTTGTAGAAACGCCGGAACTTCTCGGCCGCAACCGGTTTGTCGTACAGACTCATCGTGCACCTCACATGGTGTTTGTCGATGGACGGCCCCTGGCACCGGGACAGATGCTGATGCCGTTGTAGATGACAGCGGTCACACTGCAGATCCGCTTGAATGATTTTCCCGTGATGGTCGTCGGGTTTCCCTGCAATCCCGTGTTCACTGCGCAGTACCTGCATCACGCGAATTGGGACGATCCTGATCCCCATCGGCTTTGAACAGCAGCGCATCTGGATCCGACAGCGAGTACCAGATATCGACGTTGCGCTGCACGAAAGGCTCGAAGTAGTTGGGAATCACGTTGGGATCGCCGTCTTGCTTGCAGGTGAATCCGGCCGCCGACATCGCGGCGTGATCGAGGCCCTTGGCATACAGATCGAGATACTCGTAGCCGCCCCGGCGCAGCAACGCATTGAACGCCTGTCCAAGTCCGGCGAGTACGGCGGTGTCACCCACCAGGTCGACGATGCGCAGAACCGTCGCACCGTCACGCGCGATCTCGCGCGCGACCAGCAGCGCGCGACAATGGCCTTCCTGATCATCTGCAAAGAACACGCGATAACGATAGATCGGGTGTGCGAAGTAGCGGCGGCGCACGTACCAGCCGTCCTTGTAGGGGCGACGATCAATCCACGCCGAAAAATCAAAACGCCTCTCGACGTCTTCGAACTCGGCCACGGGCGTGAGAGTGAATCCGCTACCCAACACGTTATCGAACGATGGTATTCGGTCGACGACGGCGACGCGAAAGTCGGCGCGGTCATCGAGCAGATAG
>JAGRHA010000396.1 GCA_020445205.1 Gammaproteobacteria bacterium | reverse complement strand
TGACCTGGGAGCACCCTATGGTGCGCGGCAGTATCGATCTGCTGAGCAGTGGCGAATTGGGGTCGGCGGCCATCACCGTGTGTAGCCACCCTGACTTCCGCGCCGGCCACGCACTGCTCGAGGTGCTGTATGTCGTCGAGTGTTCGGCGCCCAGGGGCCTCGAACTGCAGCGCTACCTGCCACCGACCTGCGTGCGCTATGTGCTCGACGGCAAGGGCGAGGACCACGCCGCGCGGCTGCCGCACGACAGTCTGCAGGGCCTGTGCCTGGCCAAGAATCGCAAGCTCGCCGACACCGTGATCAAATCGCAGTCCGCACGCATCAAGCCGCTCTTGCAGTTGGCCGCCGAACGCGCCGAGCAGGCTGCCAACGAGCGGGTCGCGCAGGCAAGCCGGGTGATGCAGGCGGAGCTGCAGGCCGAGCTGGAACGTCTGCAGGCGTTGGCCAGGGTCAATCCCAACGTGCGCAACGAAGAAATCGCGCAACTGGTATCGCGTCGCGAGCGCATCGCGCAGCAGTTACAGCATGCGCGTGTGCGCCTGGATGCACTGCGCATCATCGTCATGCGTTGATCGGCGAGTCGGTCAACGGTCCGCGCGACCACTTTGGACACGTGCGCGGTGAACAGCGATGTTGCCGCGGCGTTGCGTGCACGTTCGCACCGCGTTGATGACTGTGTCCGCTCGCAAGCAGTGACACATCGCTGACGGTCGCCGCAAGGTCGCACGCGCGGTGACTCACACCGTGTTTGTCTCACACCGACTGCACGCCTGTCCGCAGGTGGTCTGGAGATCGGTTGCGAGCGTGCCACTGTAGCCTTTGCTACAGACCGCATGCGACGCCTTTCCTAACCTCTTCACCACACGGGCGACCGGGTGTCGATTCACGAGGCCCACCGCGCTCCGTATGCGACAGGGTCGGGCACTTGCATTCGAGTGTCTGGCCATCGCCATCGCAACTACATGAGGAATCTTCACCATGAAAAGCATCGTTCGTTTCATGTCTTCCACAGCGGGCCGCGTGTTGCGCGTGGTTGCCGGTATCGGTGTCATCGCCTGGGCATTCACAGCGCTCGGCGGCCGCGACGCCACGATTGTGGCATTGATCGGTGGCATACCGATCCTGACCGGGTTGCTCGATATCTGCGTGCTTGGGCCCGTGACGGGACAGGCACTGAAAGGCCGCACGGTGCGTGCAGCACACGACTGACCCTTCACGAGCGGACGCAGTTCGTGTCGACTGCGGGTGTGTACGGCGTGCGACGTCATGCGAGGAAGCGGCGGCAGATGTCGGCGATAGGTGATTCGCCGACATCCATCGTTCTGGTGAGGGCTGAGACGGTCGCCGAATTACCCACGTACCGCAAGCGTCCGCGGCTCGGTGATTGCCCGGTCAGGCGCGCAGCGGTTGCCAGCCCGGCAGTGCCTCGATGCGTGCGAGCCACGCGCGCACGGCGGGGTAGGGCGCAAGCGCGAATTGTCCTTCCTCGGCGAGCGAGACATACGGGTAGCAGGCGATGTCGGCGATCGTCGGGTGGTCGGCGGCCAGCCAATCGGCCGTGCTCAGCTGCTGCTCCATGGCATTGACACCCGGCGTGGCGTCACGATGGCACTGGGCGATATCGAACGGCTTGTCGAACAGGACCGCGACGCGTGCGCGGGCGAGTCCGTAGAGCAGTTCGTTTTCGGAAACGGCGAGCCACTGCATCACGCGCGCCTCGCCCAGCGCATCATCGGGCAACCAGCGCGTGTCGCCTTGGCGCCTGGCCAGGTAGACCAGGATCGCCATCGAATCCCAGATCACTGTGTCGTCGTCGACCAATACGGGAATCTGGCCGCGTGGATTCAATGCCTTGAACTCCGCTGTCTGGGTTTCGCCGGCCGTGCTGTCGACACGCACGCGTTCGTACGTGATGCCGAGCATCGCCAGCAAGAGACGGATCTTGTAACAGTTGCCGGAGAGTTCGAAATCGAACAGTTGGATCTTCGCCATGTCGGGTGCTCCGCGCCGCGGTCCGACAGTGTCGCACGAAAGCGCGCGTCGGGCGCCGCCTCAGCGCCCGACGCGGCAGGCATCAACGTCCCTTGCGCGGCCTGCGTACGCGGATGTCGACCTGGGCGCTGGCGCTTTGACCGGCGGGGTCGGTGACGGTCAGCACGGCGACGTACGAACCCGCGGTGTCGTAGGTGTGGATCGGGTCGGCGGACGGGTCGGGGGCGCTGCCATCACCGAAATCCCAGCGGTAGCTCAGCATGTCACCATCCGGGTCCGACGAGCCGCTGCCGCTGAAGGTGACGGTCAACGGGGCATAGCCACTCGTGACGTCGGCATCGGCCACTGCCAGCGGCGGCTGGTTGTCGCCGGGTGGCGGCGGTGCGATTTGTGTCGTGAGCAGGAAGCCATGTGCCTGGCCGTCGACGATCGCGGTGCCGACGATGTCACCGTTCTCGTTGATCGCCGTGGCCGAGGTCAGCAGCCAGGCACTGCCGGGTTCGAGCGCGTCGTTGAGGTCGCTCATGACCCCGTCCTGCCACAGGAAAGCGTGATACAGCGTCGGGTCGTACAGGCTCGTCAACTGCGTCACGAGCCATGATGAACCGACCACCTGGCCGGCATCATTGATATCGTTCGCAGTACTCGTGAGACCGCCGTTCAGGGTGCCGAGATCCTGCAGGACGCCCGTGGCTTCGTCGTACAGATAGGCGTGCGCGTACTCGCCGGTCGAGCTGTTGCTGCCCGTGGTGCCGACGATCTGATTGGCGTTGTTGATGGCCTTGGCGCTGCCGCCATAGGGCGTCGACAGGTAGGTCACGGCGTCGAACGCGGGCGTGGTGAGTATCGACGACGAGCCGGCGAGGCCGTAGCGGCTGCGGCTGCCGACTGCATAACCGGCGTCATTGATGTCGTTGAGCACGTACAGGTCGGCGTAAACCCCTTGACGCGTGCCGCGCGAGTAGACGGTCGCGATGCCCATGTTTTCCCACTTGCGGTCGCGGTAGATCACCGGATCGAGTGGCAGCGGCGTCGGCCGGTAGGGGTTCTTCAGCTGCTTGTTGCCCGACAGCTCACCGGCTGCGTTGATGCCATAGGCCGAGTAGCCGTCCCACTCGCGCTGCGTGCCGTCGAGCAGGAACGCACCGGTCAGGGTGTTGCCGGCGATCTGCCCGGCATCGTTGACGGCGTTGGCAACGGTCGTACCGGGGATGTCCTGTAGCCCGTCGGTTGCCGTCCAGACGATGCCGATGTTGCCGCCGGTCGTCTTGCGCGCACCGACCACGGTGCCGTTGCCGTTGATGTCCGTGGGCGATACGTCGATGCCGAGGTCGATCAGCTGGTAATCGCCGGCGATTGCCTGTGTGCCGGTTAGTGCGCCGACAAGGATCGCCAGTATCCACCGGGTGCCGTGTGTCCGTGCCCGATGCTGTCCTGGTCTCATGTTGTCCATCTCTGTTCCCTCTAGTGTGCTGTGGTCGCTGACATGTCG
>JAGRHA010000395.1 GCA_020445205.1 Gammaproteobacteria bacterium | reverse complement strand
CTGACGCAGACGGGCCAACACCGTGACCTCGTCCGGACCATGGGCGTGGACACTGCAAAGCGGTTCGTCGGGCAGCACGAGGGTACCGACGGGCGGCCGGTCCGCCACGTAGTCGGGCCAAGCGACGTCACCCAGGCGTTGTCGCTGGCGCGCGTAGACAATATGCAGACCGCGGTAAGCCAATTCGTTCGACGACTCCGGCAGGCGTCCCGCGCAGGCCTCGACGTGGCAATGCAGGCCGCCGCCACGCAAGCTCGTTTCGTAGAGTTCGAGGCTCGCCGGCGGGCGCACGTTCAGCTCCAGTACGAGCGGCTGGCCGTCGCACACGACGAAATCGAGGCCATTGACCCCTCGCAGTCCCAATGCCTCGGTCAGGCGACGCGCGGCGCTGAGCATGACATCACGTACCGCTGCACCGGGTCGGTAACCACTGACCACCGCGGCGAAACGGAAATCGCCAGCCGCGGGATTGCGTGCATACAGACGGTTGAAGCCGATCGGGACCATGCAGCCACCATCAGCAGCAAACAGCAATGACGCCAGCGGCCCTTTCACGAAGCGCTGGTAATGCCCCTGGCCACCGTCGTCCACGGCGTCTTTGGCCAACCGCACCTGCATACCGCCGTAACCGCCGGCACCTTTGAAAAGCCAGCCACGGCGATCCACCGGCGCGCGGTCGCTCGACGTTGGTACCGGGATGCCGAGTTCGCTCGCCATGCGCATCCACGCACGTGCATCCGCCACCTGTTCGACCACTTGCGGATCGTTGCCGTAGAGTTGCGGATTGCGTTGACACAATGCACGCAGCAGGTCCGGGCGTCCCTCGAATCCCGCGCCGTATACCCACGGCGTGCCGGCACTGGCGCAATCGGAAGCGACAGCGTCGTAGAGCGCCTGCGGGCCATTCGCCGCCGCGCGGCTGACACACCGGCTGGCGCGCTGCGTGTCGCTGTCGGCGAACAAGTCGACCGAACACGGCAGCCAGCCGGCTCCGCACGCCGATTGCGCGAGGTAGCGTACGCTGTTGCCGAGCAGCAGAATGTCTGGCGCGATCTCCATGTCAGGCCAGGGTTCTCGCGATGTCGAACGCCTGCTCGAAGTGCAGATAGGCGGGCTTTTCCGCTTCCAACATCGCCTGCAGCAGACCCTGCTGGGTCTTGTACTTGACGTTGCCGACAGCCAGCGCACCGATCCCCAACGCACCGAGCGGTGTTGTGCCCACGGGTACACCGTCATCCATGACACCGACACCGGCGATCCCTTCCGGTGGCACGGCATTCACGTCGCACAGCACACGCACCTTGACCGCTTTGGCGAGGTGGCGTTCGGCGAGCACCTGCACACCGGCTTTCGCCGCATTGAACACGATATCGGCGTCACCGATCAGTGCCTCGATGGCCGCATCGCTGCCACCATCGACACCTGCGAATGACACGCCATAGCGCTGCGCGCATTCGTCGGCCATGGCTTGCGCCTTGGCGCCATCGACATGGCTCACGATTGCGACATCGGCACCCGCACGCGCCGCGAGCATGGCGCAGGTCAGGCCCACGGGGCCCGTGCCGCCGAACACCAGCGCCCTGCGGCCCGTGATCGGCTCACCCGTGACGGCGGTAAACTTCTTCTCGACACAGGCCACCATGCCCGCCGCGGTGGTGAAGGCGCCGCTGGGGTCGGCGAAGACCGACACCTCGAATGGCGGCACCATTGCCTTGCGCGCAGCATGCAGCATGTCCATGGCCATGTGGATATCACGTCCGCCGACAAAGATGCCGGTGCGTTTCACCCCCTTGGGGCCACGCGAGAAGATGGCGTCCTGCGTGAAGTCGGCAATCTGCGCAGGCAGCAGGTTTGTGTAGGGCAGACAGTGTTGCCAACCGGCATCGATCGCCATGTTGACGTCGAACGGACTCAGATTGGCCGCTGCAGTGAACATATGCAGTATGGTCGGGCGGGACATGGTGGTTCAGGCTTCCGTGACTACCTTGGCGGATGACAGGCGGGCGATCCGACTGCCGTGATTGCACGCACTGCTGATGACGAAGCGCAATGACGGCACATCACTGAACTCGCGGAGCGCCTGCGCACGCAGGGTTTCGGCGCTCGCCTGATCGGGCAGGAGGACGAAGCCGGTAGGGCCCCAGGAACTCTGCCCCACACCACAATGACCGAGCGACTCGGCCCAGCTCAGCGCGTCGGCGACGGCCTGGCTGGTAAACCGCCCGCCCTGCGCCGGAGCAAAATGATCGCCAACGCAACGTTGCAGCTCGGCGATGCCTTCGGCCACCGGTTGCAACTCCGCTTCCTGCACTCCGGGCAGGATCTTCATCACGGCGAGATGGCACAGGCGCGCGGCGAGGTCGGCGGGAAACGGCGGCAGTCGCCGGAACGCATCCACCTCTTCCGTCCCGTGCAGGCCCTGACCCCGCGCGTCGAGGACGAGCAGCACGCGCCAGGCATCCGGGTAGACCAGATGCGCAGTGACGGGCGGCACACCGCCATCGCGTCCAACGCCGCTGTCGAGCAGAAACCCGCCATGATCGAACGCACCCACGCCAATGCCGGAACGGCGACCGCGCACCAGGCGCGCAGCGATATCGCGCGTCGCCAGTGGCACATCGAACAGCGCCGATATCGCTTTGCCGACGGCAAGTGCCATCTGGGTTCCCGACCCCAGTCCGAGATGATCCGGAATCGCCGTCTCGATCTCCACACGCACGCCCGCGTCGATGGCAAGGCTCTCGAGCAACCGGCGGGCAAACGTTTCGGCGCGCTGTGCACCGGGACCGTGCGCCGAAACCCCGGTGTCGTGATGCACGGTGATGCGCGTGTGGAAGGCGTCGATGCTGAGCCCCAAGCTACCGAACCGGCGACCGAGTGCGCCGCTCATGTCCATGAACCCAAGGTGCAGGCGTGCAGGGGTATCGACGTGAACGGCGATGGGGCTTCGCGCATGCAGGGAATTTGTCATGCGACGGCCGCTGCAATCGCCATGCCTATTCGATCGATGAACCGCGGCGCAACGATTTGCCGAATCGACATGGCGTCGCCCTGACCCTGTTGTGTGTCACAGTGTCACCACGGCACCGCGGGCGGATGACAATAAGTTGGTCGTTTGGGGGCATACATACCCGCGACCGTTCCCGTCATACCGTCACCACGGCATTCAGGCACAGGATTTGCGTCTGTGGGCGGATCGGAATTTCTTCGGAAGCAGCGTGCAGCACAACGGTGTAATCATCGACGACACCTTCGCCGAGGCATTCGGCATGAAGGCCACACGGGTCGTGATCACGGCCATCAACGCCCGCTGGGCCTACGAGGCTGCACTGGCCATGACGGGGTTTGCCACCTCCGTGATCGGCTGCGGCGTCGAGGCCGGCATCGAGAGCGAACTCGAGCCCTCGGCGACGCCGGATGGACGTCCCGGTGTCAGCGTGCTGTTGTTCGCGATGTCGGGCAAAGAACTCGCGAAGCAGCTCGAACGCCGTACCGGGCAGTGCGTACTGACCAGTCCGACGTCGGCCGTGTTCGCCGGCATGGAAGGCGAAGAACGCCTCCCGCTCGGCAAGAACCTGCGCTATTTCGGCGACGGTCATCAGATCAGCAAGCTGATCGGTGGTCGTCGATTCTGGCGTGTGCCCGTCATGGATGGTGAGTTTCTCGCCGAGGAAACCACCGCGCGCTGCAACGCCATCGGCGGTGGCAACTTTCTCGTCCTTGCGCGTAATCAGGCGAGCGCTCTGGCAGCATGTGAGGATGCCGTGGTGGCGATGCGGCGCGTGCCGGGTGTGATCCTGCCATTTCCGGGTGGCGTCGTACGCTCCGGTTCCAAGGTCGGCTCCAAGTACAAGGCACTCATGGCGTCCACCAACGACGCCTATTGCCCGACGCTGCGCGGGCTCGTGCGGTCGCAACTCGGCGCGGACACCGGTGCCGTGTTGGAAATCGTGGTCAATGGCATCACCGAACAGGCCGTCGCCGAGGCCATGCGCGTCGGTATTGCCGCCGTCTGTGAACGCGGTGGCGAACACGGCATCGAACGGATTTCGGCCGGCAACTACGGTGGCAAACTGGGCCAGTATCACTTCCACCTGCGCGAGGTGATGGCATGAGTGTGACGCTGCGGCAGCTACACCAAGCGGATCAACGCATCGACCTGCGCGGTGTGCTGCCCGCGAACCTGGTGGGATTGAACGCGCAGGAGATCGGCGTCATGCCGCTGCATCTGGGCAATCGTCGTCACCCGCTCAGCGAACTTTTCGCCGTGGAAATCGACACGCGCGACACGGATCTGCTGACCGTCGTTCCGGCCGACGGGCGCATCGATTACATCGGCGCCGGTTTGCAGGGTGGCAGGATCGAGGTTACCGGCGATGCCGGTGACCTGCTCGGTGCCGGAATGACGGGGGGCGGCATACGGGTCAGCGGCAACGTCGGCGACAACGCCGGATCAGCGATGCGCGCGGGCGAGCTGCAGATCGACGGTAATGCCGGCAACAGCCTCGGCGGCCCCGTCGGCGGTGGCCGACTTGGTCAGCAGGGCGGTCTGATCCGGGTGCTCGGCACGGTCGGCGAATGTGCCGGCGAACGCATGCGTCGCGGCATGCTGCTGATCGACGGCGACGGTGGCGATCGTCTCGGTCATCGCATGATCGCCGGCACCGTGTACTGTGGCGGCCGCACGGGCGTACTCACGGGTTACGCGATGCGCCGTGGCACCCTCATTCTGCGTCGCGCACCGGGCTCGCTGCCATCCACTTTCGCCGACAATGGCCGCCATCCGCTGCCGTTCCTCGCACTGCTGCGACGCGAACTCGCCAGGCTGACGCACGGCCAGAGCGATCTCGGCGACAGCATGGCCGACGTGCAGCGCTACGTCGGCGACCTCGCATACGACGGCCATGGCGAGATCCTGATACTGGACTGAACACCGACGTGCCGTGCTCAGCCTGCGGCAGCGTCCGTCGCCGCATCCGCAGCCAGCGCCCAGGCGATATCGGCGGCCTGGCGGTTGGCCCTGACATCGTGCACACGTACGATGCGTGCGCCTGCCGCCACCGCGAGTGCCGTCACGGCGCAGGTCGCACCGAGCAACTGTTCGGATTCGGTCTCCGCGCACAATCGCCCCATGAAACGTTTGCGGCTGGCGCCGACGAGCACGGGATGACCGAGCGCCACGATGCGTGCGAGTTCGCGCAACAGGGTGAGGTTGTGTTGCGCACGCTTGCCGAAACCGATACCGGGATCGACGACGATGTGACGACGATCGATACCGGCCTGCAACGCGGCCTGTACACGTTCGTGCAGGAACGCACACACCTCGTCCACGACATCGCCGTAGACCGGTTCGTGCTGCATCGTCTCCGGCTGCCCCTGCATGTGCATGAGCACAATCGGCACCTGGTGGGCCGCGACAACGGCGAGCATGTCCGGTGAATCGCGGCCGGCCGAGACGTCATTGACCAGCGTGGCCCCGACATCGAGCGCCGCACGCGCAACCACGCTCGATGAGGTGTCGATACTGAGCATCACACGTTCACCGAGCTGCCTTTGCAGCTCACGTATCACCGGAACCACGCGCGCGATCTGCACCTCGGGGTCGATCCTTTGCGCCCCGGGACGCGTCGACTCGCCACCGACATCCAGGATAAGCGCACCTTCATCAACCATCTGCTGTGCACGTTCGAGCGCTGCATCCAGACGCTGAAAGCGCCCACCATCGGAAAAGCTGTCAGGGGTCACGTTGAGGATCCCCATCACGACAGGCGATTCGCCCACACCCGGCAATGCCATCACCGGCCTTTTCCGTCGACCGCGTGCATGAAGCCACGGCAGGCGGCGTGTGCGCAGATGTCTGGCATGGATTCTGCTCCTATGGGGGACACGATAATGCCCCGGCACGGCGTCGAGGGTAACCGTTTGTCAGGCGATTGACAGAGATTCGTCGAGGAGACACCCCACCATGCAAGCGCATTCCAAACACGCCATCCGTGCCCTACTCTGCCTGCTGCTCGCGGCTGCCGGCACAAGCGCCAACGCCCTGGACGGCGCCACCCTGTACAAAGAAAAGACCTGTGTCTCGTGTCACGGCGAAAACGGCAACAACCCCGTGCTGCCCGCCTATCCGAAGCTGGGCGGGCAAAACCCGGAATACCTGTTCCAGCAACTCAAAGACATCAAGTCGGGCGTCCGCACGAATGCCATGACGGCCGCGATGCAGGGCATCATACAGAACGTCGACATGGAAGAGATGCGCGTGATCGCGATCTGGCTCGGCACGCTGAGCGCGGAATAGCGCAGCGCATTGTCCCCTCGCTGGCACACCCGTGTGCCAACAGGCAAGGCCCAGGACACCGTCGCCGCACAGTGCGGCGCACCGTATGCAGACCGGCCACCGCCAGCCCCGTAACCCCTGTGACCGACGCCGCGTCAGCACTTGATGACGCGGCGTCGACGTAAGCCATCACGCTGCGCAGTTGGCCGCTCACCCCCCGATATCGAGCCACGCACGCACTCGACCTGCCGCCGGCGACAAGCCTGTCGTCGCGTCGACGTCCGAGGCCTGCACCCTGCTCCGCCAACAGCCATGACGTCGCCTGTGCCAGACGTCGAGGCATTTCACCCAACCACCGCAAACACCGCGGCCCGCAGGTGCGAAAAAATGTGAAGCACGGCACGACGGCGACACCAAGAAGAAAGTGAAACGCTGACTTCACCGCGCCTCTCCGAGCGATGGCGCACGGATGCACGACACATGGTCAACGAGTGTCACCCCCATGACACAACGCCAGGGACACGTGCATGACGGGTGGCGCAACCCGGCACGCCGGTGTGTCACCCAACCACCCTACCTGCACGTGATTGCGGTGGCGACGATCCAGGACAGGCTCACCCGGGCATTAGTCAATTTGCGTATTTCTTTACCTTATTGACCCGATGATAGCGACACGGCGTACCGAACACGGCACATACACGGTACAGATGTACCGTCTGACACAGCGCTGAAGCACGCATTGTTGATCTGGCACAGTTGCTGCTTTTTCCCCTGGTGCTGGCCCCGTCGCCACTGTGCCGAAGCACTACCGTTTCGGCCGCGAACCGGTGCCGCTGTGGTGCAAAGCAGGTGTTCTGCGTTAACGCCGATCAGACGGTGGCACGACGAGTTCCACCCACCTCGAAGGCAAGCGCAGTCCTAGCGTGGAATGCCGATCCTCGTCGTGGATAGTCACGACAACAAACTCATATCAGGCCAGAGAGGGGTATCAAGTATGAGGCAATTCAGATACACAGCGGCGGCAGCCGTTGTTGCGCTTGCGATCGGCTCGTCGGGAAGCGCGTTTGCGAATGCTGAGCTGATCGGTATGCAGAACAACCCGAATGATTGGGTGATGCAGAACGGCAACTACGCAAACACGCGATTCAGCGAGCTGGATCAGATCAACGCCGGCAACGTCAAAGATCTCAAGGTTGCATGGACCTTCTCTACCGGTGTGCTGCGCGGCCATGAAGGCGGTCCGCTGGTTATCGGCGATGTCATGTACGTACATGCACCGTTCCCCAACACGGTGTTCGCACTCGACCTCAAAGACAACGGCAGGATCATCTGGAAATACGAACCGAAACAGGACCCAAGCGTCATCCCGGTGATGTGTTGCGACACGGTCAACCGTGGCGTCGCGTACGGTGACGACAAGATCTTCCTGTACCAGGCCGATGCGACGCTGGTCGCGCTCGATGCCAAGACGGGCACCAAGGTCTGGTCTGTGTCGAATGGCGACCCGAACAAAGGGGCAACGGGTACCAGCGCCCCTGTCGTGGTCAAGGACAAGGTACTCGTCGGCATCTCCGGCGGCGAATTCGGCGTCCGTGGTCACCTCACGGCATACAACATCAAAGACGGGTCTATGGCCTGGCGCGGGTACTCGATGGGCCCCGACGCCGACACTCTGATCGACCCGCAGAAAACCACCCACCTCGGCAAACCGGTGGGCAAGGATTCGGGCACGAGCACCTGGGAGGGTGACCAGTGGAAGATCGGTGGTGGCACCACCTGGGGATGGTACTCGTACGATCCCGAACTCAATCTCGTCTACTACGGCTCGGGCAACCCGAGCACCTGGAACCCGGTACAGCGTCCCGGTGACAACCGCTGGTCGATGACCATCTTCGCCCGCGACGCCGACACCGGCATGGCGAAGTGGGTCTACCAGATGACGCCGCACGACGAGTGGGACTACGACGGCATCAACGAGATGATCCTGGTCGACAAGGAGATCGGCGGCAAGTCACGCAAGGTACTGGTGCACTTCGACCGTAACGGTTTCGGCTATACCGTCGATCGTGTGACCGGCGAGCTGCTGGTCGCCGAGAAGTACGACCCGGCCGTGAACTGGGCGACGCATGTCGATATGGCCACGGGCCGTCCACAGGTCGTACCACAGTACTCGACGCACCATAACGGCGAAGACGTCAACAGCACGGGAATCTGCCCGGCCGCACTCGGCTCGAAAGACCAGCAGCCAGCCAGCTACTCGCCGAAAACCGGTCTGTTCTACGTACCGACCAACCACGTCTGTATGGACTACGAGCCGTTCCGCGTCTCGTATACCGCAGGCCAACCGTATGTCGGCGCAACGCTGAGCATGTACCCGGCACCGGGTGGTGATCACCTCGGCAACTTCATTGCCTGGGATGCAGACAAGGGTGAGATCGTGTGGTCCAACCCGGAGAAGTTCTCGGTGTGGAGCGGTGCACTGGCGACTGCCGGTGGCGTGGTGTTCTACGGCACGCTGGAAGGCTATCTGAAGGCCGTCGACGCGAAAACGGGTAAAGAGCTTTACAAGTTCAAGACCCCGTCCGGCATCATCGGCAACGTCAATACCTATATGCACAACGGCAAACAGTACGTCGCCGTCCTTTCGGGACTGGGAGGCTGGGCCGGCATCGGTATGGCGGCTGGTCTCACGGACCCGACCGCGGGCCTCGGCGCAGTCGGTGCATACGCATCGCTGAGCAACTACACCAACCTCGGCGGCCAGCTGACGGTGTTCGAACTGCCGAACTGATCCGTCCCCGGATCGCACGGCACATTGCCGCCGCCCGACACGGGCGGCGGCCTTCTCGCGACAACACGACGTTCGCGATGCACCCATGGCTGGCACCAGGAAACCGACCACCGCCGAGAATCACCGTCGAGGAACCCAATGAAACCCACATGCTTGAGAAACCCGTTACTCGCCGCATTGCTGCTTGGCCCCGCTCTGGTAAGCAACGGCTACGCCGTGACCGAGTCGACCGGCGACTACCGGATCTTCACCTTCAGTGCGGAAGAACCGTACTTCTACAAGGACGGCAAGGTCGACTTCGGCACCTATAACGGTTTCCGCCGTTACCACTCCGAGTGCCACGTCTGTCACGGCCCGGCCGGACTCGGCAGTTCCTATGCGCCCGCGCTGATGAAATCGATGGAAACCATGACCTTCGCCCAGTTCGTCGACGTCGTGGTGCGCGGCCGCCAACAACGCGCCAACTTCGTCATGCCGGGTTTTGCGGAGAACATGAACGTGCTGCCCTACCTGCACGATATGTTCGCTTACCTCAAGGCACGTGCGGACGGTGCGATCCCCGGCGCCACTCGCCCCGCCAAGTTTCCGAAAGTGGATATCAAGTAACGCGCTATGACCACACACGCGCAATGGCGCGGAATACTGCTCGCACTTGCATGTGCATTACTCGCGACGACGGTGGCCGACGCGACACAGGCGACTCGTGAGGGACGCAACACCGACTTCGTCACCGTGTGTGGTGACTCGAACAACCTGCCGTTTTCGAATGACCGCATGGAGGGGTTCGAGAACCGCATCGCCGCACTGATCGCCGAGAACCTCGCACGCCCGTTGCGCTACCGCTGGTGGCCACAGACCATGGGTTTCATCCGCAACACCTTGCGCACCCGCCTATGCGACTTGGTGATGGGCGTGACCTCGGTCAACGAGTTGGTGCAGAACTCCAACCCCTACTACCGTTCCGTCTACGCGTTGGTGCAGCGCAACGATGACACCGACGCAGTCGACTCGCTTGCCGACCCGCGTCTGAAGTCGATGAAGCTCGGTGTGATCGCAGGCACACCGCCAGCGACCCTGCTGACGCGCTACGGCCTGATGCCCAACACGCGTTCCTACCAGCGCACGGTCGACACACGGCACTTTTCACCAACCACGCAGGCCGTTGAGGATGTCGCCACGGGCGAGACCGATGTCGCGATCATCTGGGGACCGATCGCCGGCTATCTCGCCAAGCGCCACGATCCACCACTGCGCATGACACCCTTACCGGCCAACGTTGACGGCGTGCAGCTCGCATTCAGTGTCTCGATGGGGATGCGGCATCGCGAAAAGCAGTGGAAGCACGAGATCAACAGTCTTATCGAGCGCCTGCGCCCAGAGCTACAAGCGATCCTGCTCGACTACGACGTGCCGCTGCTCGACAGCAGTGACCACCGCATCATGCGCAGCGGGACCGCGACCGCCACGCCATGAACAGCACCGTGTACGCGCTGCACCGGCAGATACCGTGTGCCGTACTGCTGCTTGCCAGCGCCGCCGCTGCACATGCCTCGGCAGCGGACCAGGACACCACGCTCTTCGCGGCAGACGGCTACCGTAT
>JAGRHA010000394.1 GCA_020445205.1 Gammaproteobacteria bacterium | reverse complement strand
GGCGATTCACGCGCTCCCTGCGATGCCGACAAGAGCGGTGCGTGCTGGGTATTCGTCAACGTGCGCATGGATCAGTTCATGTATGGACTTTATCCGGAGGCGGAGTACTGGCGGATCAATCTTGCCGGCCTGCTGCTCGTCGCGCTGATGGTGCCGTTGTTCGTCAAGCGTTTCCCCTGGAAGCCGCAGCTGGGTTTGTTCATTCTCGTGGGCTACCCGATCATCGCGTACTTCCTGTTCGCCGGTGGCGTGTTCGGCCTGCCGGATGTCGAGACGAGTCGTTGGGGTGGCCTGACGCTGACCCTTATCCTGTCGTCCGTCGGCATGGCGGCCTCGTTCCCGCTGGGCATCCTGCTCGCACTGGGGCGGCGCTCGACGATGCCGATCGTCAAGGCCGTGTCCGTGGTGTTCATCGAGTTCTGGCGTGGCGTCCCGCTGATCACGGTGCTGTTCATGTCCTCGGTCATGCTGCCCTTGTTCCTGCCGGAGGGCACCCATTTCGACAAATTGCTGCGCGCGATGATCGGCATTGCCCTGTTCCAGTCGGCGTACATGGCCGAGGTTGTGCGTGGTGGTCTGCAGGCGATTCCGAAGGGGCAATATGAGGCGGCGCAGGCGCTGGGCCTGACGTATTGGCAGAGCATGGGGCTGATCATTTTGCCGCAGGCGTTGAAGCTCGTGATCCCGGGTATCGTCAACACCTTCATTGCCCTGTTCAAAGACACCACGCTGGTCCTCATCATCGGCCTGTTCGACATGCTTGCGATGATCCAGGCCGCGCTCGCTGACCCCAACTGGCTTGGGTTTGCGATCGAAGGCCTGACGTTTGCGGCGTTTGTTTACTGGGTGTTCTGCTTCAGCATGTCGCGCTACAGCCAAGCGCTCGAGCGCAAACTGCATACGGGTCACGCACGCTAGGAGAGACCGATGTCTGAATCGATCGATACCAACAAACCGGCGGCGGATGCCGGCTCGCACATGATCGAACTGCGTGGCGTGCACAAGTGGTACGGCCAGTTTCATGTTCTGAAAGACATCAACCTCACGGTAGCGAGAGGTGAAAGGATTGTCATCTGTGGTCCTTCGGGGTCGGGAAAGTCGACCATGATCCGATGTATCAATCGGCTCGAAGAGCACCAGCGTGGGCAGATCATCGTCGATGGGACCGAACTTACGGATGACATCAAGAACATCGACCAAATCCGCCGTGAAGTCGGCATGGTGTTTCAGCACTTCAATCTTTTTCCCCATCTGACGGTGCTGGAGAATTGTTGTCTTGCGCCCATTTGGGTGCGCAAGATGCCACGCCGCGAAGCGGAAAAGGTCGCTATGCAGTATCTCGAAAAGGTGAAAATTCCGGAGCAGGCGAAGAAATACCCTGGACAGCTCTCGGGTGGGCAACAGCAACGTGTCGCCATTGCACGCAGCTTGTGCATGAATCCCAGCATCATGCTTTTCGACGAGCCGACCTCGGCACTCGATCCCGAGATGATCAAAGAGGTGCTCGACACCATGATCGAACTCGCCGAAAGCGGCATGACGATGTTGTGTGTGACGCACGAAATGGGGTTCGCAAAGACAGTGGCCAATCGGGTCATCTTCATGGATGGCGGCGAGATCATCGAGCAGAACCAGCCCGCCGAGTTCTTCGAGAATCCGCAATCGGATCGGACGAAACTGTTCCTCAGTCAGATCCTCGCGCACTGAGGGGATCGTCAGTCACCGTTGTCGTCCCGGCTGCTCTGGGGGGCATCGGGAACGAAGCCCTCGGGGAACTTGCCGGCCAGGATGTATGCAAACGCGATCACCTCGGCAATCGCCTTGTACAGGTTATCGGGGATCTCTTCGCCGAGCGGGATCTGTGACAGCACCATGGCGAGCTCGGCGTCCGGGTAGAGCGGCACCCCAGCCTGTTGTGCCGCGTCGATGATGCGCTCGGCCAACCCGTCTTCGCCCTTGGCGGTAACGCGCGGCGCGCCCTGGCCGTCGTAGCGCAGTGCGACGGCGATGTCGCTGTTTCCGGAGACCGCCTTTTCCTTGTGCTTCATGTCATGCCCGTTCGTCGAGCAACGTGTCCGGCAAGGGCACGTGAATCAGTGGGTCACGCGGTTCTCCACGCACACCACTCAGATGCACGACTTCCAATCCCTGGGCCTCGAGCGCCGCCTGTAAAGTCGGCAGCCGCTGTTCGACGCGTGAGAGCGTGCTGTCGTTTTCACACCAAAAGGTCGTGGCAACGCGATCGCCGTTGAGACCGATGCGGCACTGCAGCGTGCCGATGGTATCGAATTCGAATGCCAAGTTGACTGCCCATCCCGGCTCGCCTTCACTGCCATTGCGCGCTTCACGTTCGATGCGCAGCATGATGTCGTCGCTATGGTCGGTGTGGTGGAACGGTATATCGAACTGCCAGACCTGACGGGCATTGTCGTCGGCGGGCAGGGCAGTGCTCTGTTGCAGCTGTACGCGTGCCACCGAACTCTCGACGAGCCGGGCCAAGCGCAGCAGCAGAGTATCCGCTTTCTGCACGGCATCCTGGCGAGGTGTTTGTGGGTCGCCCTCGGCTGCGACCGGGCGTTGTTGCTGCTGTCGGATTTCGATGTCGAGATCCGAAAGCAGCTGCAGCAGTTGGCGCTTCATGTCGCCGGCGGGGGGCGGGGTGCCGGTACGTAGCAAGGCCTCGTGAAACAGCCCGCTCTGTAACACGGCCTGACGCACCTGCTGAGGCTGCGGTCGTTGGGGGCCCAGCCCGGCCGCACGGAGGATGGTTTCGAATCGCTGTACGGCATCGTTGAGACGCACCGACGCTGCCTGCTCTCGCATCGCCGGCAGCGCCTCGCGGACATCGCGCGCCGGCAGCTGCCGCGACATGGCGCTGCGCACGATCGCGTCGCGCTGCCGTGCCGGCGTCGGTGTGGTCAGGATCTTCAACTCTGGCAGCGGGGTCTTTGCGACGACTTCGAGCCGCAAGGAGGTTCCGGGTTCGAGCTTGACGGGGGTACGCGCGAGCAGTTCCGTCGTCGCGAGCTGCAGGCGCACGACATTGGTCTGGACCTGCGCCAGTACCTTGGCCGGCAATACCTGGCCGATTTGCAGTTGTTTCAGCAGCGACGGAATCTCGCGCTGCGACATC
This sequence comes from Gammaproteobacteria bacterium, assembly GCA_020445205.1. Taxonomy (GTDB): domain Bacteria; phylum Pseudomonadota; class Gammaproteobacteria; order Chromatiales; family Chromatiaceae; genus Thiosocius. The sequence continues at coordinate 925 of JAGRHA010000394.1, read as the reverse complement.
GCGTTCAGTAGCGGTTGTAGGGTAACCGGAATCTTCACGGGCGGTCCTGCGGTGCGAATGCGCAAGTTATCGGCAGTATGGCCGATATTTGCAGCAAATCGTGCGTGGAGTGGTCAATGAGCGAGGAAGACGCCAATCCGTCAGGCATGCAATGGTTTGTGCGCCGTGGCAGCGTCGTACGTGGCCCTTTCACCAGTGCCAAGGTGCGGCATTTCCTGCTCGAGGGAAAACTGACCGTCGACGACCAGGTCAGTGCAGACCGGCAAGCATGGCAGCCAATTGCTACGGTGGCGGAAGTGGTGCCACTGCAGATGCGTGATCACGACGAGCCTCTGGACGTCGATCGCGATGTCGTGCGTCGGCGCGAGCGAGCGCGTGCACTGCGTGCCATGTTCGTCGCCCTGGGCATCGTTGTCGGCTTCGTCATCCTCGTGATGTCGGTCGGACGGCAGGAGACCGTGACAGTGCGCGATTGCAACGCGCCACCCACGCCGGGTGCCGATTTCGAAGGCTGTGCCCTGTCCGGGGTCGACTGGGTCGGTGCGAACCTGGGTGGTTTGCGTGCTGCCAACGTGAAACTCTCAGGTGCCCACCTTTCGACGGCGGATATGCACGATGCCGATATGCGCTACGCGGAATTATCGCACGCTGATCTGTCATACGCGCGCATGCAGAATGTCGTGCTGCTCGGCGCAAACCTGCGCAACGCCGACCTGACCAATACGGATCTCAGCGGTGCGGATCTCAGCTTTGCCGACCTTGGCGGTGCGCGTGTGGGTGGAGCGCGTTTTTCCGGTGCCAAGCTCGAAGGTGCACTATGGGTCGATGGGCAGCGCTGTACCGTGGACAGCTGTCCGCGTTGACAGTGACTTGAGAACGCGCAGTGGCACTTGCTAAACTGCGTCGCGGTGCCAGGATCGGTGCC
>JAGRHA010000393.1 GCA_020445205.1 Gammaproteobacteria bacterium | reverse complement strand
TCAACACCCTTGGCGTCGTAGTGCAGAACGAAGCCGACGTGACCGTCGACCTGCAGTTCGTCGGCGGGTGTTCCGATGAGAAACGGCTGCACCAGCACGTCGTAAAGACGTTGCGCGGCATCCGAATGTGCAGCTACCGTGGGGTCGCTGAACCGCCAGTTACCTGTCTCGAGGGTCCCGGTGCCGGAGATGCGCAGGGTCTTGTCGAGGTCGACCGACCAGCTGTCGAACCCGATTCGCCCAGCCGCCGCATCGAAGCGACCACTGGCGTCCACGGTCAGCGCAGACCGCGTGGCATCGACATGCAACGGCTCGGAGTAGATCTCGCCCTTGGGCCAGCGGATACGGCTGTCGAACTGCCACGCACCCGATCGCCGCTTGGCGTTGCCGTCGAGTTTGATGACGATCCCTTCGCCGGCCTGTGTGCCATCGTCCGAGGCATAGGCAAGACCATCGACGACGACATCGACATCGGCCTTGTTGAGGTCCGCGGCACGCCCGGCGAGTACGATGCGGCCGCTGACGCGGCCGTCACCCGTCCATCCCTTGGGCGGCCGCAGCGCCGCAGCGAGCTGGCTCAGTGGTTTGACCTGCAAGCGATTAGCCGTGACGCCGGCCTGCCAGTCAGGCTGCGCGGCATCCAGTTCGACAGCGACAGTGCCTCGGGCGAGCGACAGACGCGGTATCGAGAGCTGCAGCCGGCCATCGTTGAGCCAACTGCCGCTCCAGGGCGTCTGCTGCGCTTGCCATGGAGACGATGCGACCGTCAGCATGCCTTCGTGGCAATGCCACCCGGTCTCGTCGTGTTGCGCCTGCCCGCACCGGAACGCCAGTTCACGCAGCTCGCCGAGTTCGTCCGGCAGGACCAGGGATTCGACGCGTAGTGCGAACTCGAGGCGATCTGCTTCGGCGCTGCCGATATCGACCACGATGCCGGCCAGGCGCCAATCGTCACCTGCGATATCTTCGATCCGCAGCGCGACGCCGACATCGGCTTGTACGGTACGCAGCACGGCGCACAGCAACAGCCCGCTCGTCAGTGGAAATGATCCGCCCCGGTACGCCATGGTCGATCAGCATGTGCGGCCATGCCACGGTCGTCAAGGAACGGGCACCGCCACCGGCGCGGCCGCCGTCACTCAGAACGCATCACCGGGGACGCGTACCCACCCCTCCATGAGGACGCGCGCGCTACGGCTCATGACGACCTTGTCGACGACCCAGTCGTCACCATGCCGACTCGCTGCCGCCCCCACCTTCAGCGTTCCCGACGGGTGGCCGAATGTCACCGAATCGTGGTCACCACCACCCGCAGCGAGATTCACCAGCGTGCCCGGGATCGCGGCCGCGGTACCGATCGCAACCGCCGCCGTACCCATCATCGCGTGGTGCAGCTTGCCCATGGACAGGGCGCGGACATTGAGATCGATCGCGTTTGCTGCGATCGACTTGCCACTCGAGGCGGTGTAACCCATCGGTGCGGCAACGAACGCGACCTTGGGCGTGTGCTGGCGCGCCGCCGCCTGCTCGATCGTGTCGATCAGGCCCATGCGCATCGCACCGTGGGCGCGGATGGTCTCGAACATCGCCAGTGTCTTGTCGTCGCTGTTGATCGCTTCCTGCAACTCGGTACCGCTGAAACCGATATCGGCAGCATTCAGGAAGATGGTCGGGATGCCGGCGTTGATCAGGGTGGCCGGGAATTTCCCGACACCCGGCACCTCGAGCTCGTCGACCAGATTACCCGTCGGAAACATCGCCCCCTCGGCGTCGGCGGGATCGAGGAACTCGATCTTCACCTCGGCGGCCGGAAAGGTGACACCATCGAGCTCGAAGTCGCCCGTCTCCTGTACCTTTCCGTCACTGATCGGCACATGCGCGACAATGGTCTTGCCGATGTTCTTCTGCCAGATGCGGACCACGGCGGTGCCGTTGTCGGGAATGCGTTCCGCCGCCACCAGGCCGCTTGCGATCGCGAACGAACCCACCGCCGCCGTGAGGTTGCCGCAGTTGCCGCTCCAGTCGACGAATGGCTTGTCGATCGACACCTGTCCAAACAGATAGTCGACGTCGTGATCGGCACGCTCGCTCTTCGCCAGAATCACCGTCTTGCTCGTGCTCGACGTGGCGCCGCCCATGCCATCGGTATGCTTGCCATAGGGATCCGGGCTGCCGATTACACGCAACAACAGATTGTCGCGTGCCGCACCCGGCACCTGCGCAGACGGCGGCAGGTCATCGAGTTTGAAGAACACGCCCTTGCTCGTGCCACCGCGCATGTAAGTGGCGGGAATCCTGATCTGCGGTACGTATGCCACGTCAAACCCCGTATTCAGATTGCTTGCGAAGGCCGGCGTCGAACGACGTGCCGATGTTCATGCCGCTGCACCCGCGAGGAAGTCCTGTGCGAAACGCTGCAGTACGCCACCCGCCTCGTACACCTGGACTTCCTCGGCCGTGTCGAGACGGCAGACAACGGGAATCTCGACGCGTTCACCGTTGGTTCGTTGCATGATCACCGTCAGCTGCGCAAGCGGCGCCGGGTCACCCCGAACCTCGAAGATCTCGGTACCGTCGATGGCGTAGGTCTTGCGGTTCTCGCCGGGACGGAATTCGAGCGGCAATACGCCCATGCCGACGAGATTGGTACGGTGGATACGCTCGAAACCTTCGGCGATGATCGCCTCGACTCCGGCCAGGCGTACACCTTTCGCCGCCCAGTCACGCGACGAACCCTGCCCATAGTCGGCACCGGCGACGATGCACAAGGGCTGGCTGCGCTGCATGTAGGTTTCGATCGCCTCCCACATGCGCATCTGTTCGCCGTCGGGCTCGACGCGGGCGAGCGAGCCCTGGATCACCTCTCCGTTCGCATCGCGGCACATCTCGTTGAGCAGCTTCGGGTTGGCGAAGGTCGCACGCTGCGCCGTAAGGTGGTCACCACGGTGCGTGGCGTAGGAGTTGAAGTCCTCTTCCGGCAGTCCCATCTGCGCCAGGTACTCGCCCGCCGCACTGCTCCGCAAGATCGCATTCGACGGCGACAAGTGATCCGTCGTGATGTTGTCGCCGAGCACGGCGAGTGGTCGCATACCCTTGAGCGTACGCTCTCCGGCCAACGCACCTTCCCAGTAAGGTGGGCGACGGATGTACGTGCTCTGCGGGCGCCAGGCGTAAAGCGGGCTGGCGGCCTTCTCGCGTGCGCCGAGATCGAACATCGGATCGTAGACCTGGATGAACTGCGCCGGTTTGACGTGCGCATTGACGATCGCATCGATCTCGTCGTCGTCGGGCCAGATATCCTTGAGCGTGATCGGCTTGCCTTCGTCGTCGTGGCCCAGGACATCGTTCTCGATGTCGAAGCGCACGGTACCTGCGATCGCGTAAGCGACGACCAGCGGCGGTGACGCCAGGAAGGCCTGCTTGGCATACGGATGAATACGTCCATCGAAGTTGCGGTTGCCCGACAACACCGCCGTCGCGTACAGGTCTCGATCGATGATCTCCTGCTGGATCGCGGGATCCAGTGCCCCGCTCATGCCATTGCAGGTGGTACAGGCGTACGCGACGATGCCGAAACCGAGTTTTTCCAGTTCGCTCAGCAGACCGGCCTCTTCGAGGTACAGTCGCGCAACCTTCGAACCCGGGGCGAAAGACGACTTGACCCAGGGCTTGCGCAGCAGGCCGAGCGCGTTCGCCTTGCGCGCCAGCAAGCCGGCGGCGACCACGTTGCGTGGATTGGACGTGTTGGTACAACTCGTGATGGCGGCAATGATCACCGCACCGTCAGGCATCTTGCCTGCCGCTTCCTCGGCCAAGGCGGCGTCGAGGTCGACGGCGATGCCGCGCTCGTGCAGCGCACGCGTCGGCAGACGGCGATGCGGATTGGACGGCCCCGCCATCGTGCGATCGACAGCCGACAGGTCGAACTCGAGCACACGTTCGTACTCGGCGTGCGCGAGTGCATCGGCCCACAGGCCGGTGGTCTTTGCATAGTTCTCCACCAGGGCGACCTGTGCCGGATCGCGGCCTGTGAGTTTCAGGTAGTCGATGGTCTGCTGGTCGATGTAGAACATCCCCGCCGATGCGCCGAACTCCGGGGTCATGTTGGAAATCGTCGCGCGATCACCGATGGTCAGCCCTGCGGCACCATCACCGAAGAACTCGAGGTATGCCGACACGACCCGCTGCTGGCGCAGGAACTCCGTGAGTGCGAGCACGATGTCGGTCGCCGTGATGCCCGGTTGCCGCTTGCCGGTCAGCTTTACACCGACGATCTCCGGCAGGCGCATCATGGTTGGGCGACCGAGCATCACCGTCTCGGCCTCGAGTCCACCGACGCCGATCGCGATCACACCCAAACAGTCGATGTGTGGGGTGTGCGAGTCGGTACCGACGCAGGTGTCGGGAAACGCCACACCATCCCGCTTCTGGATCACGGGCGACATCTTTTCCAGGTTGATCTGGTGCATGATGCCGTTCCCTGCCGGGATCACGTCGACATTGTCGAACGCGCTCTTGGTCCACTCGATGAAGTGGAAGCGGTCTTCGTTGCGCCTGTCCTCGATTGCGCGGTTCTTCTCGAATGCCTCGGGGTCGAAGCCAGCGGCCTCGACAGCCAACGAGTGATCGACGATCAACTGCGTCGGCACCACAGGATTGACCTTCGCCGGATCGCCGCCCTTGTCGGCGATTGCGTCGCGCAGGCCGGCGAGATCGACGAGCGCAGTCTGGCCGAGAATGTCGTGACACACGACGCGCGCGGGGTACCACGGAAAATCGAGTTCACGCTTGCGTTCGATGATCTGTTTCAGTGACGCCTCGAGCGCCGCCGGATCACAACGACGCACGAGCTGCTCGGCAAGCACGCGCGAGGTGTACGGCAAGCGGTCGTACGCGCCTGGCGCGATCGCATCGACGGCCGCACGGGTATCGAAATAATCCAGGCCGGTATCCGGCAGGGGTTTGCGGTAGCTCGTGTTCATTTGCACTCTCAGTAAAGATGCCCAACCGCTGCCGCCGGCAATGCCGGTGCTGCGCTCGCGGGTCGCTGTCAGCGTTCCTCGATGGGTACGAACGACAGATTCTCCGGCCCGACGTAGTTGGCCGACGGTCGGATGATCTTGCCGTCCTGGCGCTGTTCGATCACGTGCGCACCCCAACCAGCGGTGCGTGCGATGACGAACAATGGCGTGAACATGTCGGTCGGCACACCCATCTGGTTGTACGAAACGGCGGAGAACCAGTCGAGGTTCGGGAACATGTTCTTCAGTTCCTTCATCACCGACTCGAGTCGATCGGCAACCTCGAACATCGTGTGGCTCTGGTTCTCATCGGACAGTCGCTTGGCCACACCCTTGATCACGACATTGCGTGGGTCGGATACGGTATACACGGGATGGCCGAATCCAATGACGATCTCTTTGCGTGCCACACGTTCACGGATGTCGGCTTCGGCCTCGTCCGCGGAGCTGTAACGGCTCTGAATGCGGAACGCCTCTTCGTTGGCACCGCCGTGCTTGGGACCACGCAAGGCACCGATCGCGCCGGTCATTGCCGAGTACATGTCGGAATTGGTGCCAGCGATCACGCGCGCCGTGAAGGTCGAGGCGTTGAACTCGTGTTCGGCGTAAAGGATCAGCGAGGTATGCATGGCACGGATCCAGGATTCCCGCGGTGCTTCACCGTGCAGCAGTTCGAGGAAATGACCGCCCAGCGAATCCTGGTCGGTATCGACATCGATTCGCTTGCCGTTCTGCGTGAAGTGATACCAGTACAGCAGCATCGAGCCACCTGCGGCCATCAGGCGATCGATGATGGTACGTGCCTCGGATTCGGGATGATCATCACGCTCGGGCATGCAGCTCCCCATCACGGAATAGCCCGTGCGCATCACGTCCATCGGATGCGCCGTGGGCGGCAAGGCCTCAAGCGCCGTCTTCACGGCCATGGGCAGGCTGCGCATGGACTTCAGCTTCGTTTTGTAGGCCTTGAGCTGTGACGTCGTCGGCAGCACGCCGTGGATCAGCAGGTAAGCGATCTCCTCGAACTCACACGCTTCGGCGACGTCGAGAATGTCGTAGCCGCGATAGTGCAGATCGTTGCCCGTGCGCCCCACGGTGCAGACGGCGGTATTGCCTGCAGCGGTACCGGACAGGGCAACGGATTTCTTCGCTTTCGGGAGTACTTGTTCGGTCATCGTGGAAGTCCCTTGGTGACTGGTCTTAAGGTGGTGCTGGCGCGAATGACGCAGCGGCCACCGCGAATTGCCGATTTGGCCTACTGCTCGGAGCCGGTTGCGAACAACTGGTCGAGCTTCTGCTCGAACTGGTGGTAACCCAGATAGTCGTACAGGTCCATGCGGCTCTGCATGATGTCGATGACGCCCTGCTGGGTGCCGTCTGCGCGTAGTGTCTGATATACCTTGAGTGCCGCAGCATTGGCCGCGCGGAAAGCACTCAACGGATACAGCGCAATACTCACGCCGACACCGGCAAGCTCGTCCGTGGTGAACAACGGCGTGGCACCGAACTCGGTGATGTTGGCGAGTACCGGCACCTTCACCGCGTCGACGAATTCGCGGTACTGCGGCAGTTCGTTCATCGCTTCGGGAAAGATCATGTCGGCACCCGCCTCGACGCATGCGCACGCGCGGTCGATGGCGGATTGCATGCCTTCGACGGCCAGCGCATCGGTGCGTGCCATGATGACGAAGTCGGGATCGTTCCGTGCGTCGACGGCAGCCTTGATGCGGTCGACCATCTCGGCCTGCGAAACGATCGCCTTGTTCGGCCGATGACCGCAGCGCTTCTGCTGCACCTGGTCCTCGATGTGAATCGCCGCAGCGCCACACTTGATCATGCTGCGTACGGTACGGGCGATGTTGAACGCGCCACCCCAGCCCGTATCCACGTCCACCAGCACGGGCAGATCCGTGACATCGGTGATGCGCTTGAGGTCCGTGAGCACGTCCTCCATCGTGGTGATTCCCAGATCAGGGATACCGCAGGAGCCGGCCGCAACGCCACCGCCCGAGATGTACAGCGCATTGAAACCCGACGCTTCGGCAAGACGTGCGTGGTACGCATTGATAGCACCGACACACTGCAGCGGTTTTTCCTTGTCGATGGCCTGGCGGAATTTCAGGCCGGCAGATTGGATACTCATGATATTTTCCCCGTTAGCCGCCGCCTCGGTATCGGCGACGGTAGATTCAATCGTTAAGAAGCGGCCTTCTCAGCCAACATGCGTTCGACGTTTTCGCGCGAGGCACGGATGTGCGCTCGCATGAGCAACTCGGCCATCTCGCCATCGCCGCGCTCGATTGCATCGACGATGTGGCGGTGTTCGGCCAGCGCTGCCGGCCCGCGCTTGCTGCGCATGCCGAACTGGTAGCGATACAGACGCACCAGGTAGTACAGGTCGTGACACAACAATTTGATCAGGCGTTGGTTGCCGCTGCCCTGCACGATCGTGTAGTGAAAGTCCAGGTCGCCCGATTGCTGGAAGTAGGTATTCCCCGCCTCCTCGCTGATCTGGCGACCGTGCTCTTCGAGCGTGCGGCGCAGTTCAGCGATCTGTTCCGGCGCCATGTTGTGCGCCGCCTGACGCGCGGCCATCCCTTCGAGTGCCTCACGCACATGAAAGATGTCGAGCAGTTGCCGACTGCTGAGCTCGATCACACGCGCACCGACGTTGGCACGCCGCTCGACCAGGCCCACCGCAGCGAGCTGGCTGATCGCCTCGCGCAGCGGACCACGGCTGATCCCATAGGTATGTGCCAGGTCGGCTTCGCTGATCTTGCTGCCGGCCGGGATGCGCCCCTCGACGATCGCCTCGCGCAACTGGCAAAAGATGCGCTCGGGAATCGTTTTCAGCTGATCAGGACAAACCGACATCGGCAACTCCCTAGGACTTGGCGTAGCCCAGACCCTGCAGCGCCTCGGTGATCTCGTCGAGGATCGCCGGGTCGTCGATCGTCGCCGGCATCTTCCATTCGCTGCCGTCGGCGATCTTCACCATGGTGCCACGCAAGATCTTGCCGGAACGCGTCTTCGGCAGCCGTTTCACCACGGTGACGAGCTTGAATGCCGCGACCGGCCCGATTTGATCGCGCACGCGCTGCACCAGTTCCTTCTTCAGTTCGCTCTCGTCGCGATCGACACCGGCTTTGAGCACGATCATGCCCAGCGGCATCTGGCCCTTGAGCGCGTCGGCGACACCGATCACCGCGCATTCGGCGACGTCGGGATGACCGGCCAACACTTCTTCCATCTGACCGGTCGACAAGCGGTGTCCAGCGACGTTGATGACGTCATCGGTGCGGCTCATGATCCATAGATAACCGTCGGCATCCTTGAAGCCGGCGTCACCCGTCAGGTAATAGCCGGGGTACTTCGACAGATAGCTGTCGATGAACCGTTGGTCGTTGTTCCACAGCGTCGGCAGGCACGACGGTGGCAACGGCAGCTTGATCACGATATTGCCCATATCACCGTCCGGCATCTCTGCACCCTGCTCGTTGAGGATGCGGACGTCGTAACCCGGCATCGCCACGGTCGGTGAACCCGGTTTGACCTCCATTGGTTCGATGCCCAGAGGATTGGCCGCGATTCCCCAGCCCGTTTCGGTCTGCCACCAATGGTCGACCACGGGTTTGCCGAGCTTGTCGCGCGCCCAGAACAGGGTGTCGGGATCGCAGCGTTCACCGGCCAGGAACAGCGCGTCCATGCACGACAGGTCGTACTTCTTGAGAAAGGCGCCTTCCGGGTCTTCCTTTTTGATCGCGCGGAATGCGGTCGGTGCAGTGAACAGGACTTTGACGCCGTGCTCCTCGATCACGCGCCAGAATGCGCCCGGGTCGGGCGTACCGACGGGCTTGCCTTCGTACATGAGCGTCGTGCAGCCGGCGAGCAACGGCGCATAGACGATGTAGCTGTGGCCGACGACCCAGCCGACATCCGAGGCCGCCCAGTACACGTCGCCAGCCTCGACGTTGTAGATGTTCTTCATCGTCCACAACATGGCCACGGCATGACCGCCGTTGTCGCGTACCACGCCCTTGGGCTGACCGGTCGTGCCCGAGGTATACAAAATGTACAGCGGGTCGGTCGCTGCCACCGGCACACAGTCGACCGGGCTCGCAGCGGCTACCGCACTTTCCCAGTCGATGTCCCGACCGTCGATCAACGCGGCTTCCGCCTGAGGCCGCGCGAAGATCACGCAGGAACTCGGCTTGTGGCTCGACGCCGCGATCGCATTGTCGAGCAGCGGCTTGTAGTGAACGACACGGTTCGGCTCGATACCGCAGGACGCGCTGACCACGACTTTCGGTTTCGCGTCGTTGATGCGGGTGGCGAGCTCGTTGGCCGCGAAGCCGCCAAACACGACGGAATGGATCGCCCCGAGGCGTGCGGTCGCGAGCATCGCAATGGCCGCTTCGGGAATCATCGGCATGTAGATCAGTACGCGATCACCCTTCTCCACGCCCTGTTCGCGCAGCACACCGGCGAAACGGGCCACGGCGTCACGCAGCTGCGCATAGGTGTAGGTGCGCTTGGTGCCGGTGACCGGGGAATCGTAGATCAGCGCGGCCTGGTCGCCGCGGCCGCTGTCGACGTGGCGGTCGACGGCGTTGTGACAGGTATTGAACTCACCGCCCACGAACCAACGCGGCGTCGGTTTGGCATCCGGATCGAGCACCTTGTCCCACGGTTTGTACCAATCGAGTTTTGACGCGGCTTCACCCCAGAAGGTATCCGGGTCATTCAGGGATTGTTGGTACAACGCCTGGTATCTGCTCATCGTGGTGTTCCTCCGAAGGTTCGCTTCTATTGCGTCATGCACGCTGCTTTTGTTCAGATTGTCGACAATATAGACGTACGAGTGCGTTTTCAAACGTCGATTACATTAAAATCTTCAATATTGTCGACAATATTAGTGGTCGCTGAATTTCTGACCAAGCCGTCCGCAGCGGTATGGTGAGCTGCGCTGACCCACACCGCTGGCGGCTGTCATCGGCGCTGCGGAACCTGCACCGCAACGACCCGCTGTTGCCGTGGATGTGAAGCGACCGCCATGCCGGGGACACGGCATCGACGCGGCGCTACAGAAGCCATAGCGATTGCGGGAACGTGAAGCGAAGAGGCGGCGCGATCGGTGACGCGGCCCGCGCGGGCGACCGGCACGGCCGAGCGGGCTACACAGTCGTCGGCGTGCGCGGAACTACGCCGACGTCTGCGTCACAGCGCCTGCGCGCCGCCTCGGTGACTCAGCCCTGCGCCTGTCCCGCGAGGTACAGCCAGGTATCGATCACCGTATCGGGATTCAGCGAGATGCTGTTGATCCCGCGTTCGAGCAGCCACTTGGCGAGATCGGGATGATCCGACGGCCCCTGCCCGCAGATACCGACGTACTTGTCGGCCTTGCGGCAGGCCGTGATGGCCATGTCGAGCATCTTCAATACGGCAGGATTGCGTTCGTCGAAGCTGGCCGCCACGAGGCCCGAATCGCGGTCGAGACCGAGCGTGAGCTGGGTCATGTCGTTCGAACCGATCGAGAAGCCGTCGAAGTATTCGAGAAACCCGTCGGCCAACACCGCGTTCGAAGGCAATTCGCACATCATGATCACGCGCAAGCCGTCTTCGCCGCGCTTGAGCCCGTTCTCGCCAAGCAGTCGGATGACCCCCTCGGCTTCCTGCAAGGTGCGCACGAACGGGATCATGATTTCGAGATTCTTCAGGCCCATGTCGTCGCGAACGCGGCGAATCGCTTCGCATTCCATATCGAAACAGGCACGGAAAGTCGGCGACAGGTAACGCGACGCACCGCGGAAGCCGATCATCGGGTTTTCTTCGTCGGGCTCGTACAAGGTGCCCGCCACGAGGTTCGCATACTCGTTCGACTTGAAGTCGGACATGCGCAGGATCACGGGCTGCGGACTGAATGCCGCGACAATGCTCGAGATCCCCTCGACCACGCGCTTGACGAAGTACTCGCGCGGGTCGCCGTAAGCGGCGATACGGTCATCGATCTCGGCGCGAATGTCGGCCGGCACACGGTTCAGTTGCAGCAAGGCCTGCGGATGGATACCGACCATGTTGTTGATGATGAATTCCAACCGCGCGAGTCCGACGCCGGCATTCGGGATCTGCGCGAAACTGAACGCACGCTCGGGGTTGCCGACGTTCATCATGACCTTGACGGGCACCGGCGGCATGCTGTCGAGTTCGATGCGCTTGAGTTCGAAATCCAGCTCACCGTCGTAGATGAAACCCGTGTCGCCCTCGGCGCACGATACCGTGACGCCCTGGCCGTCCTTGACCCGCTCGGTCGCGTCGCCACAACCGACCACGGCGGGGACGCCGAGCTCGCGCGCGATAATCGCGGCGTGACAGGTACGGCCACCGCGATTGGTCACGATCGCCGACGCACGCTTCATGATCGGTTCCCAGTCAGGATCCGTCATGTCCGTGACCAGCACATCGCCCGCGGCGACCTTGTCCATGTCGTCGAGGCTCATGATGATGCGCGCCTTGCCGGCGCCGATGCGCGCACCGATCGACCGGCCTTCGGCGATGACCTGCGAGCGACCCTTGAGCTCGTAGCGCTCGATCACGTTGCCGCTGCGGCTCTGCACGGTCTCCGGGCGCGCCTGCACGACGTAGAGCTCACCGTCGACACCGTCGAGCGCCCACTCGATGTCCATCGGCCGGCCGTAATGTTGCTCGATGCGCACGGCCTGACGTGCGAGTTCCTCGACCTGCGCATCCGTGATGCAGAACAGCTTACGATCGGCATCGTCGACAGGCACGGTGGTGACCGGGTGGCTGCCACCGTCATCGGCGTAGATCATCTTGATCGCCTTGCTGCCGACATTGCGGCGCAGGATCGCGGGTCGCCCGGCCTGCAACGTCGGCTTATGCACATAAAACTCGTCCGGGTTGACCGCACCCTGGACCACCATCTCGCCGAGACCATAACTGGCCGTGACGAATACGGCGTCGCGGAAGCCACTTTCGGTGTCGAGCGTGAACATGACGCCACTCGCCCCGATATCGGAGCGCACCATTTTCTGGATGCCCGCCGACAACGCGACCTGCGCATGGTCGAAACCCTGATGGACGCGATACGAGATCGCACGGTCGTTGAACAGCGATGCGAACACCTCGTGAATGCGCTGCTTGATCTCCTTGAGCCCGGAGACGTTGAGCACGGTCTCCTGCTGACCCGCAAACGAGGCATCCGGCAGGTCCTCGGCCGTGGCGGAGGAACGCACGGCCCAGGTGACTTCGGTGCCGTATTCCTTCTCCAAGGTCGCGTAAGCGGTCTCGATCTCGGCATCCAGCGCGGGTGGGAACGGTGTATCCATCACCCACTGACGGATGGCACGCCCCGTCTCCGTGAGCTTGCCGACGTCGTCGACATTGAGCGCCGCAAGCGTGCTGTTGATGCGGTCGGCGAGGCCTTCGTGAGCGAGAAACTCGCGGTAAGCGTGGGCCGTGGTCGCGAAACCACCCGGCACCTTCACACCGCCATCTGCCGTCAGGTTGCGCAACATCTCGCCGAGGGAGGCATTCTTGCCCCCGACGCGATCGACGTCGTTCATCTCGACTTCATGCAACCACAAGATGTATTCGCTCATCGTAATCCTCTGTCTTGCCCGCTTACAGGCTCTTCTTGATCAGTGACGCCAGTTCTTCGATCGAATGCGTCGTGGCGTCGAGCACGGTCATGCCGTGCCGGTGAAACATGTCCTGGGCCATCTGGACTTCCTTGTAGCAACGCCGCAGGCTGGCGTAATCACTGCCCGGCCGGCGCAATTCGCGGATCGCTGCGAGACGCTCGGGTTCGATGGTCAGGGCGAAGATCTTACCCTTGTGTGCGAGTAATTCGTCGGGCAGATCGCCGACCTCGAAGTCCTCTTCCGTAATCGGATAGTTGGCCGCCCGCATGCCGAAGTGCAACGCGAGGTACAGACACGTCGGTGTCTTGCCCGAACGCGACACCCCGACGAGGATGACATCGGCCTGGTCGAACTTGTTCAGGCGCATGCCATCATCGTTGTTCAGCGCGTAATTGATCGTCTCGATACGCGCCTCGTAGTTTTCGAGATTCACGAGACCGTGGCTGATGCCCGATTTGTGCGACGGCTGCAGCCCCGTCGC
>JAGRHA010000392.1 GCA_020445205.1 Gammaproteobacteria bacterium | reverse complement strand
TGCGCCTCTTCCTGTGCGACGGCACGCTGGTCTTCGGCACGCAGCCATTGCAGCAACGAGAACCCCGCGGCCGCGAACAGGATCGCGAAGGTAACCAGCAACCCGATTCCGCGCAGGCGCGCACTGCGCCGGCGGCTGTCGACCCCGGCAGCGATGAATGCACGTTCGGCGGCCGTGAGCTCATCGGCATGATTGCGCAGATTGACCACCGCTTCATCGAGCGGCGCACCACGCAACAGCAAATCCGGCTGTGTGGCATGCGGCGCATGCTTCCAGCGCGTAGCGAGCTGACTTATGCCCTCGCGCCACTGGTCGAACTCGCGATGTTCTGCGAGCCACCCGTTCAATGCCGGCCACGCGCGGATCAACGACTCGTGCACGATCTCGACCATCGCGACCTGATTGCCAGCGTCGTGGCTGGTCAACAAACGGTAGCGTATGAGGTCGGCAACCACCGCGTCTGCGCCGTCGGCAAGCTCGTCGCGCGGTACCATACGCCGGATATCGCGCTGCCCCGGAACATGCGTGACCAGGCGACGAAAGATCCGCCGCACCTGTACCTGGCCTTTCTGCCCTGCGGCCGCATACACGGCCTCGGCATGCCGGCGCAAAGCACCTTCGATTCCACCGATCCCCTTCTGCGGATCGTCGTACGCGGCATGTGTGATGATACCGTTCGACTGGCGCAGCCAGAGCTCGCTCAACGCGAACTGCAGCAGCGGCAGACGGCCGGCACGTGAGTCCCCATCGCCCGAGACATCGGACGCGGTTGAATCGCCGTCGGAGTCGTCGGTCGCAACTGCGTCGTGCACCAGGCGTTCCGGCAACCCGGCCTCGAACTGCACCCCCGCAAGTTGCGCGGGTTCGACGATGGCCGCGCGCAGCTCGTCGTCAGTCATTGCACCGAGGAGCACAGTCGCGGCCTGCAGCATCTCGCGCAGCGCATCGTGCTGCACTGCCTGCTCCATGAAGTCTGCGCGCAGCGTCAGACACAGGTGAACAGACGTGCTGCCATCCGCCCACAGTCGGTGCAGCAAGCGCAAAAAGGTTGCACAGTCCGCAGCCGATGACTGCGCGAACAGTTCCTCGGCCTGATCGACCAGCAGCGTGATACCGACACTGCCCTCGCGCTGCATGGCGAACGCAAGCAATTCCGGCAGCGCCATCTCGCGTGCACGGAAATCGGCCGCATAGCGTTCAGCGGCCGCCCACATCGCCCCGGTTTCGCTCAGGCCCGGTTCGAGATAGCCGATCAATCCACGTGCCAGCCCACGATAGGGATCCTGGCCCGGGCGGCAGACGACGGTCATGCACCCTTGTTCGCTCTCGAAGGGCAACACCCCAGCGCGTGCGAGTGACGATTTGCCACTACCTGAAGCACCCACGATGCAGGCAAGGCGATGCTGCTTCAGCCGTTGAAGGACCTCCGCGATGTAGCGCTCACGGCCGAAGAACAAGCGACGGTGTTCGATATCGAAAGCTGCCAGGCCACGATAGGGATTGGTGATGTCGACAGGTGGGAAAGCCGGCTCGGGGGGGCTGGGGAACCCGGGTGGCCGGGCCGGTTTCGCACGCTTGCGTTCGATGCCCGCGAGCAGTCGCTTGCGCGCTTCGAGCTCATCGAGCCCGACCAGGTCGATATGAACGATCTGGCCCAGAAGGCCGTCGACGGCGATGTCCTCGACCCGTACCGGCAGCAAAGCACCCTGTTGGCCGAACGGATTGCGGGCGAATGCCGCTGCCCATTCGGCACCACCGAAACCCGACGACAGGTAACTGCCCGACAACACGGCGATCGTGCGCTCTGACTGCCTGACCGACGCATCCATCTGTGCAACGAAGTTTCCGCCGGGCCTGAAATCCCACGCTTGCAGTGCCGTGGTGAAGCCCGCGTCCTCGAGCTGCCAGGCGATCCACTCGGCCCATCTTTCATCGGCTGTGGCATAGCTGATGAAGAAATCCTTGCCGTCATCGACTGTCATCGACGATATCACCCTCGCAATTGGCGCGGCGAAACCCTGTCTCGCCCGTTCGCGTTGAGGTTAGCACAGCCCTTTCAGCGCCATTGTCTTGCGGTTGTGCGGCACGGGTCTTGCCCGCTTGGCGACAGCGCGTCGAGAAAAATGACCGCAACCCATCATGTCGTGGTTGGGTCGCACCCTGCCGACCCGTCCCTGGGCGCACGCCAACAACACACCGGCAACCGCGCCGTCTCAGCGGCTGCCGGCGGCGCGACCATTCGCCGGCACCTACGTCGATTTCGGCCTGTCGAGCACGGCCGCGCGCGCACGCTGCGGCGGTGGCATCAGGCGCACGACGTCGATGGCAGGTTTCACATCGTCTGCAGCGTCAGGCAGCAGAAGACTGCGGCGACGAGGCTCGGCGCGCTCGACATAGCGTAGGTAATCGCTATCGCTGAGCCCGAGTAGGGAAAAGATGATGCGTTCCGCATCTGCCGCCGGCTGCAGGTAGCTATGCGTGTTCGAGGTGTAAAGATTGAAGTGGCTTCTCCAGGTGGCGATGCGCTCACCATCGAGAAGGATGGCCCTGTTGCTGTCGTAGGTTCCGCCCTCCGCCTCCACCAGCTGCAGCCGTGAGTAGGTCGCTTGCGAGATGTCGGCGTCGGCATTGACCTTCCCCGATCGCGGATCCCCGGGATCGAACTCTGTCATGTTGCACAATATGGCAGCGACGAGGAGAAAATCGTTGTGCTCGAGCTGCGCCACCGCCTGCGCGAGGATCTCGCCATGCTCTGGCATCAGGTAGCGCAGATGCGTGGGCGAGTACATGCCCACACGTCCGCACAGCACGCCGAGGATCGAGTGCGTAAAGCTCGATCGCCACACGCGGCTCAACATGTCGGTGAAACGGTATCCGTCGGTTGGCGTGTCTCCGAGTCCCACCGGCCACGTCTCGCTTCCCTGGCCCTGCAGGTAACCGACATAGTGCAAGGCGTGCGGATTGGCACGCATCTCGCGCAATTCGCGCAGTATCCACGGGCGACGCATCGTCCAATACCACGACGGCCC
>JAGRHA010000391.1 GCA_020445205.1 Gammaproteobacteria bacterium | reverse complement strand
ACGTCGAGCCGACGTTGACGATGCGACCGCTGCCGCGTGCCAGCATGTCGGGCAGCACCGCACGTATCAGCAGGGTCGGCGCCACGAGATTGACCTGCATCAGGCGCGCCAGCACCGCGGGATCCTCCTCGGCGAACGGGCGGAAACTCATCATGCCCGCGCAGTTGATGAGCAGGTCGATGCCGCCGAGTTCTGCGGCGGTCCTGTCGACCGCAGTGCGCAACGCCTCGACATCGAGCAGGTCGGCGCCGACGGCGTGTAGCTGTGCACCCGGATGCTGCTGCGCGAGGCGCCGTTTCAGCGGCTGCAGTTCGTCGCTGCTGCGACCGAGCATCGCCAGTGCCACGCCCTTGTCCATCAGTTGCTCAGCGATCGCCGAGCCGATGCCGCCGGCGGCACCTGTCAGCAATACGCGGGTTCCATCGAGTTTCATCGTCGTCCTCGCAGTGAATGGATGATGACGCGCATGCCGTCAGGCCGCGTCGGCGGCATCGTTGAGGGTCAGCGGCAGGTCACGGAACACATTGCCATACAGGCGGTAGAAGCGACGTGCGCAATGTAATACCGCATCCTGATCAGCCCGGTCGTCGAGACGGTCGACCAACTTGCGATAGAAATCCATGTGCGAGACATCGAGCGAACCGTGGCTCGTAAGGTACGAAAACGCCTGCGGCGGCAGACCGAGATTCTGCCGCAGTTTCTCCGCGGCCTCGGTGGCGACGCGCACGCTGGTGCCTTCGAGCACGAGCACCATGCCGAGGAAACCCACGGGGTTGCCGCGATCGATGGTGTGGTACGCGTAGGCCACCATGAGCTCGGCTGCTTCGCCGGGCCGCTCGGTACGTATGCGTTCCTTGTCGCCACCGCACACGCCGATGTCGTTGAGGATCCATTCCTGGTGGCCGACCTCTTCCTCGATGTACTCGGCCATGGCATCGCGCAGCCACTCCTTGTCGTGCGCCACACGCGAACCGCAGGCCATGAGCAACGGGGTCGTGTGCTTCACGTGATGGTAGGCCTGGCGCAGGAAGGCAACATAGCTGTCGTGCGACAGTTCACCCTTCCAGCCGTGCTGGATGAAGGGTATCGCCAGTAGTTCGTTGCGCTCCGCTTCGGTCTCGGCGAGCAGCCGGTCGTAAAACGTACTCATAACGACTGAGTCTCCAGATAAAGTGATTCGATGGCGTCGCCGTACTGCGCCAGAACCGCTTCGCGGCGCACGCGCCCGGTCCCGGTCAGGCACCCGTTTGCCACGCTGAATGGCGCGTCGGCGATCACCCAGCGCGCGACACGCGCGTAATCCGGCAGTTCACGATTGACGCGTGCCAGCGCCGCGCTCAGCTCGTGCGCGGAGCTGTCGTCGCGCACCACGAGTACCGCGACATTGAACGGCCGTGCCTCGCCAAACACCGCGGCTTGTACGATCACGGGTTCCAACGTCAGTTCACGTTCGACCCATTCCGGCGCGACATTGCGGCCAAACGCCGTGATGAAGACATTGCGCCGCCGTCCCTGCAGGTAAAGATAGCCATCCGCATCGCAGGCGCCGATATCGCCGCTGTGCCAGCGATTCACGGCGACAGGCGGCTCGCCGAGATACGCAATGAAACCGAGTGGTTCGATGACGACCTCGCCGTCATCGGTGATCTGCAGCGTCACGTGTGGCAAGGGGCGACCGACGCTGCCAGGGCGATTGGCCTGTGGCGTGTTCAGGCACACCACGGACCCACACTCCGACAGACCATAGCCCTCGTACACCGGCAGTCCGACGGCCGTGGCGCGCTGCAGCAGACGTGGTGATACCGGTGCACCACCGACAGCGGCAAAGCGCAGCGCGAGCGGCGCCGCCGACGCGGGTTCCAGTTCACGCGCCTCTACCAACGCCTGCAGTGTTTGCGGTGTGAAGATCGCCGTGGTCGCGCACGACGCACGCAGCGCGGCACACATCTGCGCACCGTCGACACCCGCGGCACCGCGCATACCAACCTGCGCCAGCGGCTGCAGCTGCACGCGCGCCCCAGCCCACAGCGGGGCATACACACCGGCAATGTTCTCCAGCAGCACGGCGAGTGGCATGAGTGCGAGGTGTACGTCGAGTGGCGTCAGGCGCACCGCTTCGACCAGTGAGATCGCCACGGCGCGCATCTGTCGCCAACCGAGCATCACGCCCTTGGGCGCCCCCGTGGTTCCCGAGGTGAAGGTGATCTTGTCGACGCCGGTCGGAATCGCTACGCGCCCGATATCAGCGCTCGTCGCGACCCAATGCAGCGCTGACGAGCCGACGTCGAACGGCGTCTCGGATGCCGCGAGTGAATCGGCGGCACGCATGCGCAGGCGTGACGGCGCATCGGTGATGACGGCCTCGACGCCAGCACTGTGCAGGGCATGCTGCAGCTGCGCGGGCGAGAAGAATGCCGGCAGGGGGATTACGCACAGGCCGAGCGCCATGGCCGCGATGTCGAGCACGACCCAGTCCGGCCCGTTGTCGAGATCCAGCGCGAGTACGCGCACGTTGCGCTGCGACAGCGCTGCCATCGCGTCCTCGACGGACGCCAGCAGCGAGGCGTAGCCGAGCGTACCGCCCGGCCAGCTCAATGCACCGGCATCTGGCCTCTGCGCCGCATGCCAGGTAATCCTCTCGAGCAGTGTCACGCCGCCAGCAGCCCCGCCTGCAGCGCATCGTGCCACAGCGCATTCAACGTGCATTCCTTGTCGAACAGCGCCGCCAGCACGGCATGGCTCTGTGCCACATTGGCTGCCATCACGCGCGGTTTCTGGTCGTAGTAGCGACCCCAACGTTCGCGTTCCGCGGCGTCGAGCAGCGACGGATCGGCGGGTGCGAGGTCGACGAGACCGATCCCCAGCCGACCGAAGGCATTGCGCAGCTCGGGGCCGCAGGTGAAGACCGCCCAGGTGCTGCCTGCCGAATGCAGGAACGCCGTCAGCGCCGTGATCAGCCAGCGTCCGCCACCGGCCGCCCCGACGGCAAAATTGCCGACCTCGACCAGCTGACTGCGTGCCACAGGCAGCCCGGTCGCGCCGCTCAGGACCTGTTCGACCGGCGCCGTCAAATACTGCTCGAGGAACAGCGGCGCCGCACCTGCGGTACGCAGACCGAGCACCGCCAGCAGACGCCCGGCGTCGCTGCGCAGTGTCATGAGGGTGGGCATGAAATGGGCGATGTCGGCAGCATAAGCGGCGCTGAACGCGTCGCGCACGAACCACTCCGCCTCTTGCCGGGCGAAGGCGCGCGGACCCTCGAGCCCAACCAGCGTCGGGACTTCGCGTCTAAGTTGGCGGCTTTTGTCTCGCATCGGGTGATCCTCCTGCCCTGATACCGTGTAAGTCTGGCAGGCCCCGCTTAACGCGACCTTAAGCAAGCCGTTTTCGCCAAAGGATTTTTTTGCACTCGTGCACAAATGGCGCGGAACCAAAGTCGCGCCCTGGCTGTCGCAGGCCATCACGTAACCTTGCAGATTTCCAGGACCGTTGTGACTGCCCGTTTCACCCCGACCCGGTTGATCCTATTGACCGGGGTTTTCATCACGATATTTCTCAATGCCGCCTTCTTCGGCAACGCACTGGAGGCGTTCGCTGGCCAGCCGAACCTCTCTCTGCACATGCTGTCGCTGGCTTTGTTGCTGCTTTGCCTTACGGTACTCGTGGCCGCATTGCTCGGTATCGGGCGGGCGCTCAAACCGGTGTTGATCACGATGGTCCTGGTCGCCGCCCCGGCGGCGTACTTCATGGACACCTACAACGTGGTCGTCGATACCGACATGATCAACAACGCCACCGCGACCAACTGGGCCGAGACCCGCGACCTGCTGTCGTGGCGCCTGCTCGCCTATCTCGCCGCATTCGCCGTGTTGCCGTCGCTCGTGATCGCGTTCGCACGCGTGGTACGCAGCGACACGGCACGCGCGGTCCGCGCACGTCTGCTGCTGATTGTCAGCACACTGCTCGTGATCGGCGCGCTGCTCGCGCTCTCCAGCGGCTTCTACGCGTCGTATTTCCGTGAGCACAAGTCGCTGCGCTATTACGCCAATCCCGCGACGCCGCTGTACTCGCTGGCGCGTTACGCCACGTCGCGCACGCGTACGGGAACACAGGAGGTGACCGCGATCGGCGAAGACGCGCGCATCACCGAGCAGGATATCGACCGCGAACTCGTCATCATGGTGGTCGGTGAAACCGCGCGCGCCGACCATTTCTCGCTCAACGGTTATGCGCGCGAGACGAACCCGCAACTCGCGCGCGAGGACGTCGTGAGCTTCACGCAGATGTCGTCGTGCGGCACGTCGACCGCCATCTCTGTGCCGTGCATGTTCGCGATCTACGATCGCAGCGACTTCAGCGACGACAAGGCGCAATCGACGGAGAACGCGCTCGACGTCCTCGCACGGTCAGGCGTAAACGTGCTGTGGCGCGACAACAACTCGAGTTCGAAAGGCGTCGCCGACCGCGTCGCCGCCGTGGACTATCGCTCGCCGGAAAACAACCCGGTGTGCGACGAGGAGTGCCGCGACATGGGCATGCTCGATGGTCTGCAGGCCTATATCGACGCACATCCGACGGGCGATATCCTCGTCGTGCTGCACCAGATGGGCAGCCACGGCCCGGCCTACCACAAGCGCTATCCGCAGGACTTCGGACGCTTCACCCCGACCTGCGATACCAACGAGCTGGCGACCTGCGCTGCGGAACAGATCACCAACAGCTACGACAATACGATCCTGTACACCGATCATTTCCTCGACGCCGCCATCCAGCTGTTGCGCGCCAACGACAACCACTTCGAAACGGCGCTCATGTACGTCAGCGACCACGGCGAGTCGCTGGGCGAGTCGGGCGTCTATCTGCACGGCATGCCGTACTTCGTCGCGCCGCAGGCGCAGACACATGTCGCCGCATTGATGTGGTTCGGCAGGAACTTCGTCGACATGGACAGCACGACGCTACGCGCCATCCGGGATAAGCCGCTGTCGCACGACAACGTCTTCCACACCCTGCTCGGGATGTTCGAGGTGCAGTCGACGGTGTACGACGCACAACGTGACATCCTCAACATCGCGCGCTCGGCACAGACGTCGACGCAGCGCTGAGCCAGTCATGGCAGCAGCGCGACGCTACCGGCGGGACACACTCACGACGAAGGTGCGGGTAGCGCTTGCTGCCACAGCAGGTGGCGATAGGTCAGCAGACTGATTAGCCAGCACAGGTAGGCGGTGGTCAGGTCGTGCGAGGGAAAGTGCGCGCCACGAGCCCATTGATCGGCAGCGAACACGGCGCCGAGCAGCAAGGCCGGCAGCAACAGCAGGCGTGGCCGTCTCACGCCCGACGCAAGGCCGACGAAGTACAGCGCGAACAGCGAGAAGCCGCTGGAACTGTGTCCGCCCGGAAAACAATGACCGACCGGCTCCGATGCCGGCTTGGCGGCGAACAGGCCGTAGTGGGCACGGTCGCCGCCATACTCGGCAAGATCCCAGGGGCAGTCGATGTTCGACAAGCGTTTGCCGAGGTTGACCAGCGCCACGCTCAACGCGACGGCGATCAACAGGTAGACGAGGCGGCGCCGCCATGTGCGCAGACGGGTCTTGAACAGGGCCGCAAAGGCCGCGAGCGCGACGAACGCGGCAAAGGCGAGCATGAGGCGGCGGCCACCGTCGTGCAGCAGGGTTTCGGTCAGGAATCTGTGACGCCAGGGAAACCGATGCTGCGCGGGATCATAGAAATGGCCGACGATCCACTCGTCGAGCCCACCGAGCTGGAGCACCAGCAGCGCGTAGACGAACAGCACCGTCGGCCAGAACAGCGGCGGCAACGGCATACGTCGCTGATCGTTGGCCTGCGCCACGTAGCGTGCCGGTGTGGGGTGAGGCATGGGTTGTGTGCTCCGCGGATCCCGGGCGGCCGCCCGACAGCATGACCGGTGCTGCGACGCCAGTTTCGTCGCTTCGGCTTAAGCGCCGATTAAGGCACGCTGTGTCGGCAAACCCGGCGCACCTGTTCCACCGAGGCGCCTGCACGCGCTGATTGTCGCGGCGCCGGCCACGGCGTCAGTCCGCGAGGCACAGATCCAGGTCGTGTCGCCAGTGCGGCAGGCGCACGCCGAAGGTGTGCGCGAGTTTGTCGCTGTCGAGACGCGAATTGGCCGGTCGGCCCGCCAAGGTCGGATACTCGCTGCTCGGGATCGGCTCGACGCTACAGTCGAAACCACCCGCATCGCGAATCGCCACGGCAAAGTCGTACCAGCTCGCTTCACCCTGCGGTGCGAGGTGATAGACACCGCATCGCGCGCGCCGATCGGCACCCGTCGGCAGGCGCGCGAGCACGGCCGCGGTGGCCTGCGCCACGCTGCGGCTCCAGGTCGGGGCTCCGATCTGGTCGCTCACCACGCGCACCTTGTCGCGCTCGGCCATGAGGCGTTGCATGGTCAGCAAGAAGTTGCTGCCACGCCGACCGTACACCCAGGCAACGCGCAGGATCAGTGCATCGCAGCCACTCGCCAGCAGCGCTTCGTCGCCGCTGCGCTTGCTGTCGCCATAGACATTGATCGGCGCAGGCGCATCGGTTTCAACATAGGCATCGACCTTGCCGCCATCGAACACGTAGTCGGTCGAGTAGTGCATCACCAGCGCATGCTGTCGTGCAGCCCAGTCACCGAGCAGTGACGGCATTTCGCCATTGATGCGCCGTGCGAGCTCGGGTTCGCTCTGCGCCTTGTCGACAGCCGTGTAGGCGGCAGCATTGACGATGACATCGGGAGTGACCACGTCCAGCGTGCGGCGCACGTCGTCGAGGTCGGCGACGTCGAGCCGTCGGTCGGCGCTGGCGTCACGTGTGCAGGCGACGATTTCACCGAGCACCGACAAGGTACGCCGCAGCTCCCAGCCCACCTGCCCCGATGCGCCGAGCAGCAGGATCTTCACGGCACATACCGTGGCAGACGCGACAACGGCAGCTCGTCGAGCAAGGGTGCGTTGCGGTCTTTGGTGGACAACACGGGATCGCCGTCGAGCGGCCAGTCGATGCCAATGCGCGGGTCGTCCCAGCGCACGCCGAACTCGTTCGACGGGCTGTAGATGTCGGTGGTCTTGTAGCCGAACAGCGCCGACTCGCTGAGCACGTAGTAGCCGTGCAGGAAACCGGGCGGCACGTAGAGCTGCGCACCTTGGTCGCCGTCCAGCTCCACACCGTACCACTGCGCGAACGTCGGCGAGCCATGGCGCGCGTCGACGGCCACGTCGAATACACGACCGTCATAGACCTGCACCAGTTTGCCCTGGGCGTGCGGGTGCTGGGCATGCAGCCCACGCAGGACGCCGCGCGCCGAACGCGCGAGATTGTCCTGCACGAAGGTCTCGGTGATGCCCGCCTCCTGGTACCGTTGCAGCTGCCAGACCTCGGCGAACCAGCCGCGTGCGTCGCCGTGGCGCGCCGGCCGGATGAGCCTGAGGCCGCTGAGCGGCAGCGCTTCGACGATCACGACGGACTCCCGTGCTCGAGCAACTCGGACAGGTACAGACCGTAGCCGCTCTTGCTCAAGGCCTCGGCCTGGACACGCAGCGCGGCATCGTCGATCCAGCCGTTGCGCCACGCGATCTCCTCCGGGCAGCACACCTTGAGGCCCTGACGCTTCTCGATCGTCTCGACGAAACTCGCGGCCTCGATCAGCGAATCGTGGGTGCCGGTGTCGAGCCATGCCATGCCGCGACCGAGGCGCGTCAGCTCGAGCCGGCCCTGTGCCAGGTAAAGATTGTTGAGATCGGTGATCTCCAGCTCGCCACGCGCCGACGGCGTGAGGCCGGCCGCGAGATCGCACACCTGGGCGTCATAAAAATAGAGTCCGGTCACCGCGTAATTGGATTTGGGCCGCGCCGGCTTCTCCTCGAGGCTGACCACCCTGCCCTCGGCGTCGAACTCGGCGACGCCATAGCGCTCGGGGTCACGCACCCAGTAACCGAACACGGTCGCACCATCGCGCTTGGCCGCGGCATGCTTGAGCAGCGCGCCGAGCCCCTGGCCGAAGAAGATGTTGTCGCCAAGCACCAGGCAACACGGCTGTCCGGCGACGAAATCACGCCCGATCAGGAACGCCTGCGCGAGTCCGCCCGGGTGTTCCTGCACCGCGTACGTGATGTGCAGTCCCCATTGTGACCCGTCATCCAGAAGTTCGCGGAACAAGGCGTTGTCGCGCGGCGTGGTGATGATCAGCACTTCGCGGATGCCGGCCAACATCAGCGTCGACAGCGGATAGTAGATCATCGGCTTGTCGTAGACGGGCAACAGTTGTTTGCTGACCGAGCGCGTGATCGGATGCAGTCGCGTGCCGGCGCCGCCGGCGAGGATGATGCCTTTCATGCGTTGTCCTCCGCAGCCGCACTGTCGAGCCCGAGCCGCCGGCCATCGTAGTGACCGGCCTGTACCGCCCGGCACCAGTCGAGATTGTCGAGATACCAGCGCACCGTGCGCCGCATACCGGAGGCGAAGGTCTCGCGCGGCTGCCAGCCGAGCTGATCGCGCAGCTTGCTCGCGTCGATCGCATAGCGCCAATCGTGACCCGGGCGGTCCGGAACGTGGGTCTTGAGCTGCGCATGGGGTCGGTGCGGCGAATCCGGCACCATCTCGTCGAGCAACGCACATACGCTGTCGACGACCTCGAGGTTGGTGCGTTCACTGTTGCCGCCGACGTTGTACATCTCGCCGGGCGTGCCGTGGTGCACGACGTGCCAGATCGCGCGACAGTGATCGCCGACGTAAAGCCAGTCACGCACATTGCCCCCCGTGCCGTAGATCGGCAGCGGCTTGCCCGCGAGGGCATGCAGGATCATGAGCGGGATGAGCTTCTCCGGGAATTGGTAAGGCCCGTAGTTGTTCGAACAGTTGGTGGTCAGCGTCGGCAGGCCGTACGTGTGGTGCCACGCCCGCACCAGGTGATCCGACGCCGCCTTGGATGCCGAGTACGGCGAGTTCGGCGCATACGGCGTCTGCTCCGTGAACGCGCCGGTCTCGCCCAGCGAGCCGTAGACCTCGTCGGTCGACACGTGCAGGAAGCGAAAGCGTTCGCGCGCTGCAGCATCGAGGCCACGCCAGTAGCCGAGCGTGCAATCGAGCAGGTTGTAAGTGCCGACGACATTGGTTTCGATGAACGCCGCCGGGCCATCGATCGAGCGGTCGACGTGGCTCTCGGCGGCGAAATTGACGATCGCGGTCGGCTGGAACGTGTCGAGCAGGCGCGCGACCAGGGCGTGGTCGCCGATGCTGCCCTGGACGAAGCGGTAACGCGGTTCGTCGGCGACGGTGGCGAGCGTCTCCAGGTTGCCGGCATAGGTCAGCAGATCCAGATTGAGGATCTGCGCGTCGCTGTCGACGATCAGGTGATGGACGAAGTTGCCACCGATGAAACCGGCACCGCCCGTGACCAGCACGCGATCGGCTGACGTGTCATCAAACGTGTTCATCGGCATGATCCGGTTCGGTTCGGCACGGCGTCAGTTGTCTGAGTCGCTGCGCGCGGTAGTAGGGGACCTGAGTCTCGTGCGCGCGGCATTCGGCGCAATTGCCGGCGCAGAATACCGCATGCCCGGGCGCAGGTGGCGGCATTCGCCTGCCCGTACGACTGGTGCCCGATGCACGCGACCGATCGCGCTCCTCGCCGCCGCACGAGTTCATGCGCGACTGGCGCGACAGATGCCCGCTCTGCGCCCTTCACGCGATGTGACGAACGACGTAGCGCCCCGGCACGCCGCCCTCGCGCACGATGTCCAGCATGCGCACGGGGAAGCTGCCACGCTCGCGATCGGCGAAATACAGCTGCAGCGCCTCGGTGACCGTCGGGAACGCCATGCTGTCCCACGGAATCTGTTCCTGGGTCATCAAGGCCACGTCGAGACTCTCCTCACCCGGCGAGAATTCGAGATCCAACAGGCGCCCGCGAAACAGCATGTAGACCTGATTGATGTGCGGCAGGTTGACGGTCACGTACAGGTTGTCGACCGCGACACGCGCGTTGGCCTCTTCGAGCGTCTCGCGCATCGCGCCTTCATAGGTCGTCTCGCCGTTCTCCATGAAGCCCGCGGGTACGGTCCACAGGCCCAGACGCGGCTCGATGGCACGACGGCACATGAGCACCTTGTCTTGCCAATACGCGATACAGCCGGCAACGACCTTGGGGTTGTGGTAGTGAATCGTGCCGCAATGAACACACACGTGCCGCGGGCGGTTGTCCCCCTGCGGGATCGTCACATGCACCTCGTTGCCACAGACGCTGCAGTACTTCATCCACCCCTTCCGTCGTTTTCACACATCATAGCAGCGCGTCGTTACACCTAGCCGCTGCAACCCGTGGGAATGAGCGTCACCACACGACCGCTGTCGAAGTTCAGCCTGACACGGTCGCACAGCGCGGCGTCGACGGTGACGCGCAGGGTGTTGGTGTCCACCGCCTCCATGACCAGGCGGGTACCACGACGGTATTCCGCGCGCGCCGACAGCGCGGTCCGCGTGCTGTCGGGGCCGGGTGGCAGGTACAGGAGGTAGGTCACGCCATTGTCGACAAAGAAACGCTGCCGGTCGGTGGCGGCGGTCAACAGCGGGCTGTCGGCCCCCGCCGTGGTGAAGGTCCAGCGCAACATGCGTTCGCTGCCGTCGAGCAGCAGATCGGCCTCGACGCGGTAGCGTGCCCCCCACTCCAGACGCTGCAGGGGGAACAGCGCGAACTCGTGCGGACTCAACGCCGCGTTGGGATCGCTGTCGTGATCGAGCAGGCGGGTCTCGGTGACGGCGACGTCCGCGCCATCGACGACCCGAAACAGGGCGAATCGGCGCACCCGCACATCGCTGACACGTGCCGGGTTGACCTGGATCGACAGCGGGTAGCCCGAAACATCGAGGTCTGGCAGCGGATCGGGCTCCTCGACGAAAAATGCCGGCGGGACGCGCTCGGCGCCATCCGGCGGCCACACCACGAGCTCCGGCTCCGGCGTCAGTCGCGCGGCGTCCAGATCGTCGAGAAACTCGACACGCAGCTCGTGTGCCGCCGCACACGGCATGCGGTAACGCAGGGACTCGGTATAGCGCGCCGACTCGGGCAGCGTCGCACAATAGTTCTCAAGCCACTCCGCACCCACGCGCACGGCGGGTTCGCACAACGCGTAATAGCTGCCGCTGCCACGGTAAAGCGCCTGCGGCAGCTCGCCCGCACACACGCGGTCGAACCAGCGCGCGTCAAGCTTGCGCTCGTTGTCGCACACCAGGTAGTAGCGTCCATGGCCGCGGAAACGCGCATCGGCGGGTGGCGCGTCGC
Source organism: Gammaproteobacteria bacterium (assembly GCA_020445205.1). Lineage (GTDB taxonomy): Bacteria > Pseudomonadota > Gammaproteobacteria > Chromatiales > Chromatiaceae > Thiosocius. The sequence continues at coordinate 3,905 of JAGRHA010000391.1, read as the reverse complement.
AGACGTCCGCCATGAACTGCGCATCGAGCAGGGTGCCGTCGGGACATGCCGTCGCATGCGATGCGCGAAACAACGCGGCGTCGGGCAGCGCCTCACACAGCGCGTCATAGTGCTCGCGCCGCATGGCGCGGCCGAGGCAGTCGACCGGCGTGCGCATGACGGCATCCGCCGGTGGTGCGGCACAGACCGCTTCGAGGTCGCTGCGACCGAGGACGAACACGCGCGATTTTTCGCCGACCGCGACACCGAGTTGGTCAACGCTGAAGTTGAGGAACGTCAGGCGATGGTAAATCGCGCTCATGAGGCCATCGAGTGCACTGCGCGCGTCGGCATAACCCATGCTGACGTTCTCCAGCACCTGACGGTGCGGATAGCCCGCAGCCAGTGCACGCTCACCGGGCGTGGCGCCGCTGAAGCCCTGCATATCCGCGCTCTCGGCATGTGCCGAGACGCCATGGCCGACGTCACCCGGCTCGCGGTGCAGATCGAGGAACGCCGCATGTGCCTGTGCCGCGTCGGCGAGCTGGGGATCGGCACGCAGGGCCCCGAGCCCGACCTGCCCGCGCAAGAGGTTGACCAGGGCGAACTCGTCATCGCCGGCGGCCATCGCGGCGGCGACACACGACAGCAGGGCCCAGAGCGCAGCTAAGCGCAAGATCGACACGCGATGATCTCCGACGACGGCACGACGTCGCAGCTTAACGGCGCTGCGCGTGCAGGTCACGACATTGACTTCAAGCGCTGTTAGCATGGCGCGTATTGCGAATTCCGATCCGTGGCATGAACCAGACAAGCGTCACTCCCACCCCGTCCGAGACGGTCGCCGCGGTCGACCTCGGCTCGAACAGCTTTCACATGATCGTCGGCAAGCTCGACAACCGGCAGCTGGTCATCGTCGACCGCCTGCGCGACAGCGTGCGCCTCGGCGCCGGTCTGCTGCCCGACAAGACCCTGAGCGACGACGCCTGGGAGCGTGCACTCGACAGCCTGTCGAAGATGGGCCAGCGCCTGCGTTCGCTGCCGCACCATGCGGTGCGCGCCGTGGGCACCAACACCATGCGCCAGATCCGCGACGGTGGTGCCTTCCTCAAGGCGGCCGAAGACGCACTGGGGCACCCGATCGAGATCATCGGCGGCCGTGAAGAGGCGCGTCTGGTCTATCTCGGTGTGGCCCACGGCCTCGCCGCGGGTGACGGTCGCCGGCTGGTGGTCGACATCGGCGGCGGCAGCACCGAGGTGATCATCGGCGAGGGACTCGAACCGCTCGATCGCGAGAGCCTGTTCATGGGTTGCGTGAGCATGAGCGCGCGCTTTTTCGCCGGCGGCAAGATCACCGATCAGAGCATGGAACAGGCCGTGCTGGCCGGCCGCGTCGAGCTGCGCCCGGTACGCCGCATGTTCCACGCCGGACGCTGGGAGACCGCCGTCGGCAGCTCGGGCACGGCCAAGGCGATCGAACGCGTCGTGGTCGCCAATGGCTGGAGCGACGAGGGCATCTCCAAGGCATCGCTGAAAAAGCTGCGCCGTGCCCTGGTCGCGGCGGGACAGATCGATGACGTCAAGCTCGACGGCCTCGCCGACGACCGTCGCCCGGTATTCGCGGGCGGTGTCGCGGTCATGAGTGCGGTGTTCAAGGCGCTCGAGATCGAGCACATGCAGGTTTCCGATTTCGCCCTGCGCGAAGGCCTGCTGTACGAGATGGTGGGCCACACCCAGCATATCGATGTACGCGACTCGACCGTGCATGCGCTGATGCAGCGATTCGGCGCCGACAAACGCCAGGCCACGCGTGTCGAGACCACGGCGCGCTCGCTGCTGAAGCAGGTCAGCGAGAGTTGGGGGCTGACCGAGGCCGAACACACACTGATGCTCAACTGGGCCAGTCGCCTGCACGAGATCGGTCTGGTGATCTCGCACAACAGCTTCCACAAGCACGGTGCGTACATCCTCGCCAACGCCGACCTGCCCGGCTTCAGCCGCCAGCAACAGGCCGTGTTGGCCGCGCTCGTCCGCGCGCACCGCCGCAAGATCAGCGACAGCCTGTTCAACGGCCTGCCCACGGAACTCGCCGAGTGCGCCAAGCGGCTCGTCGTGCTCCTGCGTCTGTCCGTACTCATGCACCGTGGCCGCGGCGGCAGCCACAAACCGCCGATCCGCATCAGCGCCCACGACCGCGAAATCCGCGTCGACTTCCCCGAACAATGGCTCGACGAGCACCCGCTGACCGAGGCCGAGACCGCTCGCGAGGCCGAATATCTGGCCGGTATCGGATTCACCCTGCAATATGCCTAGGATATTTGCCCCACACTCGCCGCAAACTTAGGCCGACAGCCAAGGGAGCGCCGGGGGGGGTCATGACGGATATCACCGAAGCACTGCTCAGTTTCGAGCTCGACGATGACGATGGCGGCGACGTCGCCGTTCTCGAACATACCGATCCGCATGCAATGTGCGCCATGGCGTTCAGCCTCGGCTGGCGGAGCGAGCATGCGCGACACACCGACCAGCTGGTCGCGCGCAAACTCAATCTTTGGCGCGACATCCTGCCGTTCGAGCTCGAACCGGAACTCATGGACAAGCCCGTGGGCCACGTGGCGACTCACGCCTATCGTCCCGGCGAGCTCATCGTGCCCTACCAGTCCGACCTCTGCTTCAATCTCAGCCAGCGCGCCTTCCATCGCCAGTTGCGCAAGAACAATTACATCGAGCCGCGCATGGGGCGCTTTTACCCACGTGCCTTCATCGGCGGTTCACGCGGCATCTTCCCCGAAGAGGTGCTGCCCTTCCGGGTGTGCGCCGTGAGCAACGACATGCTCGGCTGCGACCTCAACAACCCGCTCGCCGACAAGGCGCTCGAACTCACCGTGCGCATCCTCGATATCTGGGCGGCGCGCGAAGAACACGGCGGTAGCTGCAACGATGTCGCCGAGATGGTCACGCTCAACGGGCCCGGCATGCAGGCACGCTGGCGCGGTCGCGCCACGGATTTCTGGCAGGACATCCCGTCCTCCCGCATGGCCGGCGAACCGGACGCCGGCTTCTACGCCATGCCGCGCATGGTCTCGCATGTCGATCGCGCAGCCTCGGCGCAGATCGCCAAGCTGTATGCGCGTTTGCTACCAAAGGGCGGACGCGTGCTCGACCTCATGGCGAGTTGGGAGTCGCACCTGCCACAGGCACATGACCTCGGCGAGATCGTCGGTCTCGGCATGAACGCGGAGGAACTCGCCGCCAACCCGCTGTTCGCTGCACACCACGTGCACGACCTCAACCTGACGCCGACCCTGCCTTACGAAGACGCTGAATTCGACGCCGTGATCTGCAGCCTGTCGGTCGAGTACCTGGTCAAACCGTTCGAGGTGTTTGCCGAGGTGGCCCGTGTGCTGCGCCCCGGCGGTCGTTTCATCGTCACCTTCTCCAACCGCTGGTTCCCGCCGAAGGCGATCCGCGCCTGGGAAGGCATGCACGAGTTCGAACGCCCCGGGCTCGTGCTCGAATACTTCCTGCGCGACGGCCTGTTCAGCGAACTCGAGACCTGGTCGATCCGCGGTCTGCCACGTCCGGCCGATGACAAGTACGCCGATCGCCACACCGACAGCGATCCCGTCTACGCCGTATGGGGTGATCGCCGCTGATGCACGCGGGTGTCGATGCCATCGCCTGGATGCAGCAGCTCGCCGGGCGCCTCGACGACCTGCACGCACGCGACGAGATCGAGACGGCTCTCGACGATGTCGAATATCTGGTCGAGGCCCTGGATCCCGAGTTGCAGCCTGCGGCTTACCAACTGATCGACGCACTCAACCGTAAACTCGCACAGCACGCCCGATGACGGCCGCTCGTGACGAGCCCCGCTGCTACGCCGTGCGCCGCGTGAACCCGTTCGATGGCGTGCTGCAGATCGT
>JAGRHA010000390.1 GCA_020445205.1 Gammaproteobacteria bacterium | reverse complement strand
CGAGCAATTGCAGGGTCGCGCGAAATCCGACCCAATCGAGCAATGCCGCGCCGACGAAGAAACCGGCACCCTTCAAGGCGTTCTTCGACCCCGTCAACACGGCGACGTAATGGAAAAGGCGCGACTCACCGGCCTCGCTGGCCAGTACCTTGACCCCTGCCTTGGCCGACATCTTGTTGAGATCCTTGGCGATGCCCGACAGCGCCTGTGCCGCCATCACGTAGCCAACCGATAGCCAGGCGTCCGGAACCGTGAGCATCATCAGCGCAACGACCTGCAGCGCCATGCCGATCTGCATGGTGAGATTGAGACCGATGCGTGCCCCCAACCAGCCACCGACCAGGTTGGTCACGACGCCGAAGAACTCGTAGAACAGAAACAGCATCGCCACCTGCAATGGCGAGTAGCCAAGCTGGTGGAAATACAGCACGACGAGCATGCGGATTGCACCGTCGGTCACGGTGAAAGCCCAGTAGCCCCCCGTGACGACGAGATAGTTGCGCAGTGCGGTGTCCACCGGAGTGCCCGCTACAGATTTGCCGCCACTTTGACGGTGAGGTCCATGAGCCGATTCACATAGCCCCACTCGTTGTCGTACCAGGCATAGATCTTCACCTGCGTGCCGTCGACCACCAGGGTCGACAAGGCGTCGATGACGCACGATCGTGGATCGTTCACATAGTCGACCGACACCAGCGGACGTTCCTCGTAACCCAGAATCCCGTTCAGATCGCCGCTGGCCGCTGCAGTGAAACACGCATTGATCTCATCTGCCGTCACGCGACGCGACGCCTCGAACACGAAGTCGGTCATCGACGCATTGAGCAGCGGCACGCGCACCGCATGTCCGTTGAGCCGGCCTTCGAGTTCCGGAAAGATCTTGGTGATCGCGCGCGCCGAGCCCGTCGTCGTCGGGATCAGCGACTGGCCGCACGCGCGCGCACGCCGCAGGTCCTTGTGACCCTTGTCGACGATGGTCTGGGTATTGGTGATGTCATGAATCGTCGTCATGCAGCCATGCACGATCCCGACCTGTTCGTGCATCACCTTGACCACGGGCGCAAGACAGTTGGTCGTGCACGACGCTGCCGTGAGCAAGTGATGCACATTGGCGTCATAGAGGTGGTCGTTGATGCCGTAGACGATGTTCAGGGCACCCTCGGTCGGCGCCGCGACAATGACCTTCTTCACGCCTTGATCGAAGTATGCCTGCAGCGTGGCAGGATCCTTGTGGTGCCGCCCGGTCGCCTCGATCACGATATCGCAGTCGCGCCAGTCCACACCGGCGATCGACGCCTCGCGACTGTAGGCGATCGTACTGGCGCCGATCTGCAGCTGGTCATTCGCGCCCGCGCAGGCCACGTGCCAGGTACCGTGCACGGAATCGAACGTAAGCAGATGCGCAGACCCCGCGGCATCCGTCGCGATCTCGTTGACGCGGACAAACGCCAACCCGGACCGCTCCCAACCCGCACGCAGGCCGAGTCGCCCCATGCGCCCGAACCCGTTTATACCGACACGCACTGTCATGTTTGATGCTCCAGCAAGATGATTTCCTCGTCGCCTACCGCGCGCAGTCCACGGCACCCGCCGCGGCCGCCATGTGCTCGCGATCTTCGACATAGGGCGAGAGACCTGCGGTGCCGCGCTCAGCGGCATCGAGGACACGCGAGACCCACGCAGGCAGTTCATGGTTCAAGCGGTAGTAAATCCATTGCCCCTGACGCCGGTCCGCGACGAGTCCAGCCGCGCGCAACTGCCCGAGATGTCGGGACACATGTGGCTGCGGCGCGCGCAGTACGCGTGTGAGTTCGCACACGCAGAGCTCATCGAACACCTTGAGCAACAGCATGCTGCGCAAGCGCGTTTCATGGGAAAGCAGTGCGAACAGGTCGGCAGGCGATATATTCACTCAACGGAATATATTAGCTGCGGGGGCCTGCTGACAAATGACCATTCAATGACAAGGGTGTGACGCGGCCGACGCGGGTTCGGCGCAAGCGCCGCACATTGCGTCTTGCGGCCGTCAACGGCGCTCGAACAGCAGGCTCTCCAGCACATGGATGCGCTGCCGCATGCGCCGCAGGTCGTCGAGCAGATCGACGGCCAGAGCCGCCCCCGCAAGATTGACACCGAGATCGCGCTGCAAACGCAGTGCACACTGTGCACGATGCACATCGTCTATCGCGAATTGCCACTCGCGACGCTCAGCGCCGACGGGCGTGACAACGCCTTCGGCGACGAGCACCTGCAGTTGCTCGACGGCCACACCGCACACCTGGGACAGCTCCACGAGCGTCAGGGTCTCTTCGCTTGTCGTGACGACGTTGCGTGGCATGGCTCAACTGCCTCCGAAGTTCGCGCGCGGATTGAACGCCGACTTATCGGCGAGTTCACGGTACAGCGCTTCGACGCCTTCGCTGTCCGCCGGTGGCGTCACGATCTGCAGGACGACGAACTGATCGCCGGCAACGCCACCGGGCACCGGCATGCCGCGTTCCCGGAGACGCAACTTCTGTCCACTGCGAGCGCCGCGCGGAATACTCACGTCGACCTTGCCGCCCAGGGTCGGCACCTTCACCTTGGCACCCAGCGCCGCTTCCCACGGTGCGATCGGCAAGGTCAGGAAGACGTCCTTGCCATCGACGTCGAATAGCGGGTGTGGCCGCAAACGGACTTCGAGGTACAGATCACCCGCCGGTCCACCGTTGAACCCGGGCGCACCCTGACCCGGCAAACGGATGCGCTTGCCCGTGGTCACGCCGCGCGGCACCTTCACCTGCAGCTTGCGATCCCTTGTCGTGAGGTGTCCCGCCGCATCGTATTCCGGCATGCGCAACTGCAGCGCCAGTGTGGCACCGCTGAACGCCTCTTCGACACCCACCTCGATGCTGGCGTGGTGGTCTTCACCCCGCCCGCGCGGGGCCTTGGGGCGGTGGAACCCCTGCCGCGGCTCCCGGCCCATGCCGCCGAAAAGCGTTTCGAAGAAGTCGGAAAAATCGCCGTGACCGGCAGCGTCCTGACCGCCGCCCGAGAACTCGAATCCGGCGTCCCATCCGGGCGGTGGCCGGAACTCCTCACCGCTGTGCCAGCCCTTGCCGAGCTGGTCGTAGGCTGCGCGTTTCTCCGGGTCCTTGAGCACTTCATAGGCCTCGCCGAGCGCTTTGAACTTCTGCTCAGCATCGGCTTCCTGGCTGACGTCGGGATGAAACTTGCGTGCCAGCTTGCGGTAGGCACGTTTGATTTCGTCCTGGCCCGCGTCGCGTGCGACGCCAAGTACGGCGTAGTAATCCTTGTAGTCCATCGCTCAGGTCATCTGCACCACGGGGCATCAGGCCGCGGGTGCGTCCCAGCGGTCGCACCCGCGTCGCCCGTCAGCCATTAACCGAGATCTTGCGCGGCTGAACCTTCTCATGCTTCGG
>JAGRHA010000054.1 GCA_020445205.1 Gammaproteobacteria bacterium | reverse complement strand
GCAGCGCTGGATCACGCCCAGCTCTTCCTCGGCCTCCTCGGCAAAGATCTCGAGGATCTCCGAGTCGACATCGCTTTCGGCGCCGTCGTCGGCAGCGACCGCCGTTTCGCTCACAGCCGGTGGCGGTGCTTCGACGACGGGTTTGATATTCGCCGTTTCGCTGGCCAATGCACTTTCTTCCAGCGGCGGCACGGCATCGACACCGTCTCCCACATCGAACTCGGCGGGCACTTCGACGGCTGGTACCGGCTCGCCCTCCATGGGCTCAGGCGTCGTCACCTCGGTCAACGCCGCGGTGTCGCTGTCTGCCCGGCGCAGACCGAGCACGTCGAGTGCACGTTGCGCGAATTCGAGCAGCTGGCCACGATCCGCACCCGGTTCGACGGCGCTCTGCATGTACAGCTCCGCGCTCATCACGATATCGGCCAGCGCGTCACGCTGCGCCGCAGCGGGGACACCGAGTTCACCGCTCGCCAGTTGCGCAATATACGGTTTGAGGTCGTGCAACAGACGACCGGCTTCCGGCATTGCCAGCATCGACATGACACCCGCGACCATGTGCAGTCGTGCTGGCACGGGATCGAGATGTTGGCGTTGATCGGGCTGCGCGAGAAACTCGAGGATCTCGTCCTTGCTTTTCGCCAGTTCGACCATCGCTTCATCGATGGCGGCACGCTGATGCTGGCGCATCTCGCCATGGGATAGCATCTGCGCACCGGCTTCGTCGCCGTCATTCGCGGCCTGTGCCGTGGCTTCGCCAGCGGCCAGTCCCGCCAGCGACGACTCGACCAGGAGCAGTTCACTGGCGAGCGCCATCAAGCGGTCGTCATCGAATCCCTCCCCCGAATTCTTCACAGCATCGAGTTCGTCGCAGCGGTGCTTGAGGCGGGTGCGCAGATCGCCGCGACCCACCATGCCGAGCGTGTCACCGATCCGGCGGATCGGCTGAGCAAGATTCGTTAGCCGGTCGAGCTGCGACCGATCACCGCGGATATAGAGATCGAGCTGATCCTTTACGTTGCGCAGGTCTTGCGCAAGCGCATCACCGACGGCGGTGAACAACTCGCGATCCGGGGCACCCAGGGAACCGACCGCCATGCCGGTCTGTGATTGCTCCGGGAAACTGTTGACCAGATCCGCAGCCTGTTTGACGGCGAGTACCGAGGGGTCGTTCGAATGTGAGCGTGCGATGTAATACAGCAGGTTCTTCAGCAACTCGACAGGAAAGTCGAGCATCGCCGCCTCTTCGCCCTGATCGATGACGCGTTTGAACACGCGGTCGAGTTTGCCGAACAGGGGTTTGACGGCCAACGCCGGTGCGCTGTCGTCATCGAGGACCGCAATCGCGAGCGCCTCGGCAGCATCGAGCAGCCGGCGCATTCGCGCTGTGCCAGCCGCGCTGTTGAGCGCATCGAGCACATCGCGAATCAAGGCCACGGACTCGCGCACCTGCTGGTCGCGAATCCAGCTCAGCAAGCCACGATGGAACTGGCTGCGGTACTGGTGAATGAGCCGCGGCATGTCGCGGTTGCCCGACCCGGGCCGCACCGTCTCCGCCGCGATCACGGCATTGAGTTTGGGCGCGAACAGCGATGTCTCCGAGACCAGCGGTGCATCGCGGGCTGCGCGCAGGTCATTGAGCAGCGGCAACAACACGAGCGGGATGTCAGCACCACCGGCCTCGACTTTCTCGAGGTAGGCCGGCAGCTGCACCATGCCCAGCATCAAGGCTTCGGCTGCCGCGTCCGGGCGCTTGACCGCACCCGCAGTCATCGCCTGCGCGAGCTGCTCCATTTCGTCGGCGAGCATCGCGCCGCCGAACACCTGGACCATTTCCAGCGCACCATGGATCTGGTGCAAACGCTCAGCGCTTCCGTCGAGCCGCGCACCTTCGCGCCCCTCGGCAAACTCCTCGAGTTGCGTGCGCGCCTCACGGAGGCTCTGATCGAGCTCGCCGCGTATCCAGCGCAGCGCGCTGCGGTCCTGACTGGGTTCTGGCAGCATGTTGCAATCGCTCCCCGTCAGCCCGCCATCGCGTCATCGTCCGGCAGCTTGAAGCGCGCCACCGTCTGTCGCAGCTGTTCCGCCATCTTCGCCAGCGTTTCGATCGACTGCGTCGTCTGTTCCGTACCCTCGGAGGTCTGGCTCGTGATCTCCTGGATGACGTTCATGTTGTCGTTGATCGACGTGACCTCACCCGCCTGTCCCTGCAGGCGCGCCGCAATCTCCTGCGTGGCCTTGGCGATGTCGCGTGATACCTGCTCGATGCGTTGCAGTGCCTCGCCGGCATCCTCGGCGAGCTTGGCACCACCAACCACCTCCGCGGTACTCGATTCCATCGAGCTCACCGCTTCGTTGGTATCCGCCTGGATGGTCTTCACCAGCGCATCGATCTGCTTGGTCGCGTTCGCCGAACGCTCGGCGAGTCGCTGCACCTCGTCGGCAACCACGGCAAAACCGCGCCCCGCTTCGCCGGCCATCGCCGCCTGCATGGCCGCGTTCAACGCGAGGATGTTGGTCTGGTCGGCGATGTCCTCGATCAGCTCCACGATGTTGCCGATCTCCTGTGAGCTCTCACCGAGGCGCTTGATTCGCTTCGACGTTTCCTGGATCTGGTCGCGGATGTTGTCCATGCCGACGATCGTGCGGCGTACGGTCTCGCCACCGGCCGCAGCGATATCGACCGACTCCTGGGCGACCGCTGCCGAGGTGTTGGCACCGTCGGCCATGTCGTTCATCGCCTGCGACATCGATCGCACGATGTCCGAGGCCTTCTCGATCTGATTACGCTGGTGATCCGACGCCTCTTCGAGTCGCAGTGCCGTGGCACGGGTTTCCTGTGCCGAAGCCGACACGCGGACCGACGTCTCGTTGATCGTGGTTACCAGGATCCGCATCTCCTCCACGGCCTGGTTGACCGAGTCGGCGATGGCGCCCGTGATGTCCTCGGTGACGGTCGCTTCGATCGTCAGGTCACCGTCGGAGAGATCCACCATCTCGTCGAGCAGCCGGCGGATGGCGGCCTGATTTCGCAGGTTCTGCTGGTCGGCCTGCTGAGCGCGTTCGCGGGCGTCGCGCAGTACCGCCAACCCGAGGAGCAACAACAGGATGGCCGACAGCACGCCGAGCACGCTGACCAGCGTGGTGCCGATCCTCATCGGCCCGATCTGACCAATGTAATCACCGCGGTTGAACGCCGCTGCCAGCTCGGTGGATGTCACGTCCAGCACATCCGACGCCGGTGTCACTTCGCTCACGGCCTCGAGTGCAGGCAGCACACTCGGCGCGAGTTCGATGATTTCTGCCACGTGGTCGCTGATCGTGCGGAACAACTTCGCCGCTTCGGCCAGCTTGGGTTCGGCTTCGTCATTCGTCACACGTGCGACATTCAGCCGGTTGTCACCGGTCAACATGCCATTCAACACGCGACCGAAGCGGTCGGTGTCTTTGCTGAACTGGTCGATCGAGACCGCCGTCTGCGTACCACCTTCAAGCACACGGTTGACGTGTTCCTGCAGGCGCTGCGCCAGCATGAGCTGACGTGTCGCCACGTAGACCTGCTGTTGATCCGCCTTCGACTTGACGAGGATACCGACGACTTCTTCGGAAATCTCCTGCAGGCGGGGTCCGATGCGGTTGATCACCTCGACGAACTCGCGAATCGAGAGGAACGCGTTCTGGTTGAGCAGGATTTCGTCGACGTAGGCACGCAACCCCAGCCAGCTGTTCTCCATATTTCGCAGCGGCTCTGCCATGCGTTCAGGCGTCGGCGGCAGGCCGGCTTCCGGTGAACCGTTCTTGAGTTCATCGACCAGTTCGCTGAAACGATCGCGACCGGCGCGCAAACGCTCGAACGACGTCGGATCACCCGCCGAGGATTCGAGGGCGTACTTGGCGATTTTTTGCGCCAACACCTGCTGCTCGGAAACGCGCAATTGGTACTTTTCGCCATTGTCTTCGACTTTCGACACGTAGACGAAAGTCGCGATGGTCGCGATCACTGAGATCAGGACCAACACGCCAAGCAGTAGAACCGAACGGTTCCCCGAGGTGTCTTTCTTTACTGTACTTTTCATTTGTTACCGTGTCCTGCGACAACACCCACTCGAATCGAATGCTTCGCCATCTGTCGTAAGTGGCGCTACCAGACCGCTACTGCGCCGCACTCCGAAATCCCGGATCGGCCGCCAACGCATGCATGTTGAAGACTGGCCAGACCTCACCACCCACATTGAATGCGTCGTAAACATACGCACCCAGCACACCTTTCATACGTGCATTCGGCAGCTTGTCGCTCTTACTGAAGTGCCGCATGCCCTGCACCGAAGGAACGACGAGGCCCACGACCAGGCCGCGAAGCCTCAACACCAGGATCCGGGTCGATTTCGATGGGACGATGGCTTTCAATCCGAGAAAGGCCTGCAGATCGATGACCGGCAACAGGCTGCTGCGAACGTTGGCCAACCCCAGCATCCATGGCTTCGCCCCCGGAACATGGGTGATTCGTTCCTGAAAGGGTAGCATCTCGCTGACTTCATTCATCGCAGCGACAACGCGGGCTCCGGCCACGGTGAACACCAGGCCGTCCCATATATCGCGCGTTTGTGTCAACTGCGGCAGGCGCGTCGCCGCTGCCCGGCTGCGCTGTTCCATCTCTGCGAGGATATCGAGTGATTCCTGCGCCGAAACCAGTTGTCCGTCGAGTTCGATCACCTACTTCAAGGCCCGTAGAGGTTGAGCATCTGCAGCAGCGCGCAAACACGTCGCCACCGCCCAGCAGGAGGGTATGCGAGAAGTACCGGGGTAGCGCGCCGTTCGTCGACCGATTGATCTCACTGCACATTTCTCCATGTGTTGTCCGAAACGGCGCGGGCAAGCACCAAGGAGGCTCTAGCCGAGCAACTCACCCAGCTTTTGCAGCAGTTCGCGCCCATCGACCGGTTTCACGAGGTAACCCTTGGCTCCCTGCCGCATACCCCACTCCTTGTCGGTATCCTGGTCTTTCGTCGTCACCATGAGGACCGGGATGTGCTGGGTCTTCGGGTCGCGGCTCAGCTTGCGCGTCGCCTGGAACCCGTTGATCCCCGGCATCACGACATCCATGAGGATAGCGTCGGGCGCCTGAGTCTGCGCCGCCACGATTCCGGCTTCCCCATCCGACGCAGTCAATGCTTCGTGCCCGCCCTGTTTCAAAATCTTGGTGAGCACGTGCAGTTCGGTCGGAGAATCATCGACGATCAGGATCTTTGCCATATGTGCTTGGTCTCAGCTCGGGTGGCTAGCGGCTAAGCTGCTTTCTTGGTCGCGTGGCGCCGGATGGCGCCGAGCAGCTCGTCTCGTGTGAAGGGCTTCGTCAGATACTGTTCCGAGCCGACGATTCGCCCGCGCGCACGATCGAACAACCCGTCTTTGCTCGACAGCATGATCACGGGAATATCGCTGTAGAGTTCGTTGTGCTTGATCAGCGCGCACGTCTGGTAACCGTCCAGCCGCGGCATCATGATGTCGACGAAGATCAGGTCGGGGTGATTGTCGGCGATGATCGATAACGCCTCGAACCCATCGGTGGCAGTAAGCACCTCGCAACCCGCCTTCTTCAAAAGCGTTTCGGCGGTCCGGCGAATAGTCTTGCTGTCATCGATCACCATGACCTTGAGGCCATTCAAATCGACTGCGCTGTCACTGCTCACACACTGTCTCCCACCGTCGTATGCCGGTTCGGTTGCAACTCATTGACGAGGCACGATCGTGGTCAGCCCCCAGAGCTGCCACATCTGCATGCCGCCACGATAATATTTGATCTTGTCTGCCGGATAGCCGAGGTCGAGCAGACCACGAATGGCCCGCGGCGACTGGCCGCAAGCGGGACCATTGCACCACACGACCAGATCCTTTGCGGCGCTGAAGTCCCAGTTGGCGGTCTTGTACTTGGCCTCGGACCAGCCCCAGTCCTCGAGCAGTCGCTCCGTCGCCCCGACCTCGCCGCGCTCTTTGGCACCGAAAGCCTTGAGCGCCGCGACGACTTCAGGATCGCCGGCTTCTTTGGTGAATAGGGTAAAGGGATAGTTCACGGAACCCGGGATGGTACCTTTTCGATACCAGGAACCGGTGCGCGCATCGATCAACATGCCGGCACCGTCACGCAATTTCGATTCCATGAATTCGAACATTTCGATCTCGCCGATCGGCTCCACACCGGGTGCCGGCGTCTCGGGCTGAATGCAGAACGGCGGACACTTGCGCACCGTCTTGGCGAAGTAGCCTTTGAGTTCGTAGTCCGGATCCTGCACACGCTGGACCTTGACCGACCGTCCGTCGTGGATGACGTGCAGGTAGGGCTTGCCGGCATACAGCGGAACGAAATCGGTGGTTTCACCCACCTTGAGTTCGTCGTCGGCGGCGACGGCTGAACCGACAACCAGCAGCCACGCAATCGCGAGGCAGGAAAACAGCGAGGTTTTTGATCGGACGTGAACCCCGGACGTCAATATCTCTCTCATCATCACGGATGCAAGTACCTGTCTATGATCTTTCCGCGCAGGGCCTCCATCGAGGCACCATTGCTGTAGTCGAGAAAGATTTCTTCGCGACTGCGCTCGGGCAGGCGTCGGTAGAAGCTGTAGGTCCCAACGTGCTGCCGGCGCAACAACGACTCGAAGTTGTCTCTCGACGCGACCGGATGCGGCGTATCGCTCGAAAAGTTATCGCGAGACTCACCGCCGCCATCGCTAGCTTTATCGGACGATGAGGCCTCGACCTTAGCAACTTCTTGATCGAGTTGATCCAGATAGGCATCCTCGGCAGACCACGCGGTTGAAAGACAGCAACACACGAACAACGCGCAACTCATCGGTAACGCGCGTAAGAACAACGGCATCCTGCCGCACTGAATGAAAACGGATTGTGTCATCGTCCCTCCGCCGAACCCGTGCGGCCCGCAGTCGGGAAGTCGCTGCAGATTCTCAACACGGCTTGCTAAGTGGCAGTTTTTTGATGGGAAAATAGCAAGCACCCTGGTCATCTGCAAGAATATTGCAGTGCCTTCTACTATGTTGTCGGCCGCCTGGCTGAAACTTGACCCGGTCCACAACTCTTGGAGTAACCCCTCGGCATGGCCATCTCGCTCGGCGTGGTAATGGACCCTATCGGGTCGATCAAGATCCACAAGGACAGCACGTTCGCGATGCTGCTCGAAGCGCAACGCCGCAACTACGACATCCTTTATATGGAGCAGGGCGATCTGTCGCTACGCGACGGTCGGTGCCTGGCACGCATGCGGCACCTGCAGGTACGCGACGATGCCGCGGACTGGTTCACGCTCGGCGAAGTACGGACCGACTTCCTCGATTCGCTCGATGTCATCCTGATGCGCAAAGACCCGCCGTTCGACATGGAGTACATCTACACCACGTACCTGCTCGAGCAGGCCGAGTCGCGCGGCACGCTGGTGGTCAACAGCCCTGCTGCACTGCGCAATGCCAACGAGAAGGTATACACGGCGTGGTTCCCAGAGGTCTGCCCGCCAACCCTCGTCAGCCGACGCCACGCCGATATCGTAGATTTCGTCCGTTCGCACCACGACATCATCGTCAAGCCGCTCGACGGCATGGGCGGCGCCTCGATCTTCCGCATCCGCGAGGACGACCCGAATCGCAACGTGATCATCGAGACGCTCACCGACCATGAACGCCGATTTACCATGGCACAGACCTTCATCCCCGAGATCCGTGACGGCGATAAGCGCGTACTGGTAATTGACGGCGAAGCAATACCTTACGCCCTCGCACGCATACCCGGCGAAGGTGAAACACGCGGCAATCTCGCCGCCGGTGCGAGCGGCGTCGGCGTTGCATTGAGTGACAACGACCGCAAGATCGTGGAGACTGTTGGCCCGCGACTGCGCGAACAGGGCATTCTGTTCGCTGGCCTCGATGTCATCGGCAACTATCTCACCGAGGTCAACGTCACCAGCCCTACCTGCATTCGCGAACTCGATCGGCTTTACGGCCTCAACATCAGCGCGACCCTCATGGATCGCATCGAGCAGAAACTCGCAGTATGAGATTGCTTGCCCGGCCGCGACTGCGCGGTGTGATCTTGGTCATCCTCACGCTGGCCGTCGCAATCGGTTGCGGCGGTAGTGATCCTGTGTCGCGGGGCAAGGTCCGCGCCTTCGATACCACGATCGATATCACACTGATCGGGGTCGATCGGCAGCGTGCCGCCGAACTCACCGAGATCCTCAAGAACGACTTCGAAACGATGGAGCAGGCCTGGCACGCCTGGGGTACGGGTCCGGTGACCTATATGAACGAATTGTTCAATGCCGGTACCGACTCGTTCGTCGCCCCACCGTCGGTGTTGCCGATCCTGCGGCTGTCGCAGCAGCTGGCCTTGCAAAGCGAAGGTATGTTCAACCCGGCGATCGGCCACTTGGTCCGCGCCTGGGGTTTTCAAGGTCGCCCGGGTGACTGCCTGCGTCCGCCCGCGCAGGACGTCATCGACGCCGCTGTCGACGGCCACCCCAGCATGCAGGACATCACGATCGACGGCATCCGCGTATCGTCGCGCAACCAGACGGTGAAGCTCGATTTCAGGCACATCCAGCACGGCTTCGCCATCGATCAGGCAATCGCCCGGCTGCAGGAACTCGGCGTGCACAATGCGAGCATCAGCGGCGCAGGCGGCCTGCGTGCCATAGGCTCGCGTGGCGGCAACGCATGGAGCGTACCGGTGCGCGGCCCCGATGGCGGCGCGCTGCTGGCGACCGTGCAGATCAAGGGCAACGAGGCGGCTTTCACGCTGGCGCCGTTTCATGACGGCTTCACCTGGGAAGGCAAGCGTTATCACGACGTGATCAATCCGCGAACGGGCTATCCCGCCACGGGTTTCACCTCGGTGACCGTCCTGCATCCGAACGCATCCACCGCCGAAGCGGCCGCGAACGCCCTGTTCGTCGCAGGCCCTGAAGACTGGTTTCGTATCGCCAAGACCATGGGGTTGCGGTACGTGATGCTGACCGACGACGAGGGTCGCCTGCACATGAATCCGGCGATGAAGGACCGGATCAAGTTGCACGCGCGCAACCGGGAAGTCATCATCAGTGAACCCCTGACCTAGCGCTCGCGGCGAACATTGACGGTCGATATCGACGGCAAGCTGACGATCAAGAATTCGGACGACGCGTTCGGCCCGGCGCTGCTCGTCGCCGTCGCCGCGCATGCCTTTCTGATCATGAGCATCAGCTTCGACGTCTCGCGCGAGCAGCCACCGCCGCCAGAACGCACGCTCGACATCACGCTGGTGCAGCCCAAGGCGAAACCGAAACCCGTCGAGACGCCGGATTTCCTCGCGCAGCAGAACCAGGAAGGTGGTGGCGAAGAACTGGTCAGGGAACGCCAAACCAGCCCTCTCGGTAACCCTGCCGCCGTGCCCAACCCGCAACCCGCCGTGGAACTCGAGCGTTCGGGCGCCGAGGAACCCGAGCCCGAGCCCGAACCGGCACCGATCACCACGGCCAAGGCCAAGCGTGTCGAACGCGTGCAGCCACCCAAACCCGAAGTCAGGGAAAAGCCACGCACCCAACTGAGCCAGTTGCTCGCCAGCACACAACGCGAAATCGACCGCCTTACCGCGGAACTCGATCGCCGCACCTTGTCAGCGTCCCACCAGGACCGGCGCAAAGCCGTCAACGCGAGCACCCAGGAATACCGCTACGCGGCGTACCTCGAGTCCTGGCGCTCGAAGGTGGAAAAGATCGGCAACCTCAACTACCCCGACGAGGCAAAGCGCCGGCGCCTGTACGGCAATCTGCTCATGCACGTCGCCGTGCGCGCCGACGGCAGCGTCGAGCGCATCCGCGTGGTGCGCTCCTCCGGGCACAAGCTTCTCGACGATGCGGCGGTGCGAATCGTGCGCATGTCGGCGCCATTCGCGCCTTTTCCGCCGGATATCCGCAAGGAAGTCGACGTGCTTGATATCACCCGCACGTGGCAGTTCCTCGACGGCAACACCCTGTTTTCGTCCAACTGAGCCACGACTTGCCGGCGCATCGGACGGCTACGATACTTAACCCCATGGATGCTACCGCTTCATTGAAAAACCAGCTGCTGATCGCGATGCCGAACCTCGACGATCCGAATTTTGCGCGCACTGTCACCTACATCTGCGAGCACGGCGACCATGGCGCCATGGGCATCGTGCTCAACCGTCCGACCGAATTGCGCCTCAACGATATCCTGCAGCACATGAAGATCGACGGCGGCCTGGGCGCGGCGGGTGAGCAGATCGTCTACCTTGGCGGCCCGGTCGAGGAGGAGCGAGGCTTCGTCCTGCACACCCATACCGATCCGTGGGACAGCACCCTGGCCGTCGACGACGCGATCAGCATCACCACATCGCGCGACATTCTCGAGGCCATGGCACGGGGCGATGGCCCCACGCAGACACTCGTCGCGCTCGGTTACGCCGGTTGGGGTGCCGGCCAGCTCGAACGCGAGATCCAGGAAAACGCATGGCTCAGTGGTCCGGCCGAGAAGTCGATCCTGTTCGACCTGCCGCCCGAGGAACGCTGGGAGGCTGCGGCGCGTCTGCTCGGCGTCGACGTACACCTGTTGAGCAGCGAGGCCGGCCACGCTTGATGGGCGTACTGCTCGGTTTCGATTACGGTACCCACAAAATCGGTGTTGCAGTCGGCCAATCGCTCACTGGCACGGCCACCGCGCTCGAGACACTGGGCATGGTGCGACAGCGCCCGGACTGGGAGCGCATCGCACGCCTGCTCGCCGAATGGCAGCCGGAGGCATTGGTTGTCGGCCACCCGTTCGAGATGACAGACCGCGAGGCGAACAACGCGGAAGGTGCAAAGCGCTTCGCGCGCCAACTGCACGGGCGCTTCAACCTCCCCGTGCACATGGCCGACGAGCGGCTGACCAGCCGCGAGGCATGGACGCGACTGGGCAATGCCGCAAACAAGGACCCGACACGCGTCGACGCACTCGCCGCCAAACTGATTCTGGAAACCTGGCTCAATGACTGAAAGCATCCCCTTCATGAAACACGCGGCGATCCTCGACCTGATCACGGGTATGGCCGACGTGCTGCGCAAGCATCTCGACAGCCGCGGCCTCTCGGATCCCGCGATCATCGGTATTCACACGGGTGGCGCCTGGGTCGCCGACCGCCTCAACGCGCTGCTCGGCCTACCGCAGCCTTGCGGGCTGCTCGACATCAGCTTTTACCGCGACGATTTCACGCAGATCGGCGTCAACCCGCAGGTGCGGCCGTCGAAGATCGATTTCGACGTCGACGACCGCAACATCGTGCTGGTCGACGACGTACTCGAGACGGGTCGCACGATCCGCGCCGCAATGAACGAGATATTCGACTACGGTCGCCCGGCGACGATCACGCTAGTGACCCTGATCGAGCGCCCGGGCCGTGACCTGCCGATCCAGCCCGACGTGATCGGGCTGAGCCCGCCGCTGGCACATGGCGACCGCATCAAGCTCGACGGTCCGGACCCGCTGAGCCTGGAAATTTTTCATCGCACCGCGACCTGAACCGGGGCGGCGCGATAGAATAGGCGTCGATGCCAAGCCCACGATCGTCCAACCTGCAGCTCAACGAGCACGGCCGCCTGCGTCATTTCCTGACTATTGAAGGGCTCAGCCGCGACCTGCTCACGCAGATCCTGGATACCGCGGAGTCGTTCGCCGCCCTGCCGGGCCGGCCGGTCAAGAAGGTGCCGCTGTTGCGCGGCCGCATCATCACCAACCTGTTCTTCGAGAACAGCACGCGCACGCGCACCACGTTCGAACTCGCGGCAAAGTTGCTGTCGGCCGACGTCATCAACTTCAACATCAGTACCTCGGCCACCTCCAAAGGCGAGACACTGCTCGACACCTTGCGCAACATCGAAGCCATGCACTCCGACATGTTCGTGGTGCGTCACGCCCAATCCGGTGCAGCGCACTTCATCGCCGAGCATGCGGCACCGCGGGTCAGCGTGATCAACGCTGGCGATGGTCGCCACGCCCACCCGACGCAGGCCATGCTCGACATGTTCACGATCCGCAAGCACAAGGGCGACTTCACGCCGTTGCGCGTGGCCATCGTCGGTGACGTATTGCACTCGCGCGTCGCGCGCTCGCAGATCCTCGCCCTGAACACACTGGGCGTCAGTGAGGTCCGGGTCGTCGGTCCGCGCACGCTGTTGCCGACCGAGGCCCGCGCCCTCGGCGTGCACGTGTTTCACGACCTCGAAGCCGGCGTACGAGACGTCGATGTGGTGATCATGCTGCGCCTGCAGAACGAGCGCATGGACGGCGCCCTGTTGCCGAACCAGCATGAATACTTCCGCCTATACGGACTCACCGACGAACGCCTCGAAGCCGCCAAGCCCGATGCGATCGTCATGCATCCGGGACCGATCAACCGCGGCATCGAGATGGACTCGGAGGTGGCCGACGGACCGCGCTCGGTCATCCTGCAGCAGGTCAGCTACGGCATCGCCGTACGCATGGCCGTGATGTCGATGGCGATGCAATCGCAGGCCGACATCAGTGGAGGCGAGGCGTGAGCATCAGTATCGTCAATGGCCGCCTGGTCGACCCCGCACACGGCATCGATGACCTGCTCGATCTGCACGTCGATGGCGAGGTCGTGGTCGGTGTCGGCGACGCCCCGGCCGAGTTCACGGCCGACGAAGTCATCGATGCGAGGGGATGTATCGTTGCGCCCGGCCTCGTCGATCTCGCCGCCAACCTGCGCGAACCCGGCTATGAATACAAGGCGACGTTGTCCAGCGAGGCGGCCGCCGCGGCTCGCGGCGGCATCACCACCGTGTTGTGCACGCCCGATACCAATCCCGTGATCGACAACGCCGCCGTCGTCGAACTGATTCACCGCATGGCGCGCAAGCTCGGTCAGACACGCATCCTCGCCACGGGTGCATTGACGCGTGGCCTCAACGGCGAACAATTGTCGGAGATGGCGGCACTACGCCAGGCAGGCTGTGTCGCGGTCAGCAACGCGCACTACCCGCTGGGTTCGACGCTCGTCGAACGGCGCGCGCTCGAATATGCCTCGACCTTCGGCCTGACGGTGTTCCTGCGTCCCGAGGACCGCCACCTGCGTGCCGGCGGCTGTGCGCACGAAGGTGCCGTGGCGACACGCCTCGGTCTGCCCGCGATCCCGTCGGCGGCCGAGAGTGTCGCGGTCGCCCGCGACCTCGCGCTGGCCGAGCACTGCCAGGCCAAGATTCATTTCCGCGCCTTGTCGACGATGACCGCGGCACGCATGCTCGGCGAGGCGCGCGCCGCCGGCATCAACGTCACCGCCGACGTCGCCGCGCACCAGCTGCACCTGACCGAGATGGACGTCGACGGTTTCGACCCGAAATGCCACGTCTCACCGCCGTTGCGCACGCTCAGCGACCGCGAAGCGCTGCGCCGCGCCGTTGCCGATGGCACGATCGCGGCGATCTGTTCCGACCACCAGCCGCACGAGCCGGATGCCAAGGAACGGCCGTTCCCCGAAACCGAACCCGGCATCTCCGGGCTCGAAACCCTGCTCGGCCTGACCCTGCGCCTGGTCGATGAGGGCGCGCTCGATCTGCTGACAGCCCTGGCGCGCGTCACCAGCGGCCCGGCCGACATCCTCGGATTGCCCTACGGTCGCCTTGGCATCGGTTCGCCCGCTGATGTGGTCGTGTTCGATTTCGAACGTCGCTGGACGCTCGATGCAGCGCGTATGCGCAGCGAGGGCCACAACACCCCATTCGACGGCTGGGACTTCCCCGGCACCGTCACCCACACCATTTTCAATGGCCGCGTCGTGTATCGCGGGGTGGAGACCGCATGAACCACAGACCGCACCGCGACACGATCCTGGTCGAAGAGGCAACCATCCTGAGTCACGACGCCCATGCGGGCGAGCAATACGTGATGCGCGTGCACGCGCCCGAATGTGCTGCACGTGCGCTGCCGGGTCAGTTCGCGCACCTGAGCGTCGATCCACAGCGACCGATGCGTCGACCCATCTCGATCATGCGTGTGTCGCGCGACGGTGGCTGGGTGGACTTCCTGTACAAGGCCGTCGGTGAAGGCACGCGCCTACTCGCACAACGCAAGGCAGACGAAACGATCAGCCTGCTCGGCCCGATCGGTGTGCCGTTCAAGGTCGATACCCGACGTCCGCTGCTGATCGGCGGCGGCGTCGGCATGCCACCGATGATCTTCGTCGCCGACGCGCTGCGCGGCACCGACGTGAAACCGTTCGTGATCCTCGGATCCGAAGTCCCCTTCCCGTTCGATCCGCGGCCCTCTCAGTTCGTCGTACCGGGCCTGCCCGACGGCGTGATCGCGGCCATGCCGTTGCTCGAAGACTGGGGCGTACCCAGCCGCCTCGCCAGCCTGCAGGGCTTTGCCGGCTGCCACCAGGGCTACGTGACGGATCTCGCACGCCACTGGCTCGATGGCCTCGATGACGGCGAGCGAGCCGAAGTGACGCTGTACGCCTGCGGACCGCATCCCATGCTCGAGGCCGTGGTCCGGCTCGCACGCGAGTACGCGCTCCCGGTCCAGGTTTCCCTCGAAGAGTTCATGGCTTGTGCCGTCGGTGGCTGTGCCGGCTGCGTGGTCGAGGTCGCGACCGCAGCCGGCCCGGCGATGAAGCGCGTCTGTGTCGACGGGCCGGTATTCGACGGTTATGCTGTGTTCTCCGCCGCATAGTGCAGCGCTTCCGCCGTCGCGTCTGACACCCTGATCTCGTAGCGCGCGGCCTGTTCACGCACGCCGCCACGATCCGACTTCAGCAGGTCATCGATACTCTCGCAAAGCGTCTCGCGCAACAGCGGCTTCAACAGGCGATCCTGCATGCCCGCAGCCATCGCTGCACTGTAAGCGGCGGACGATGGGTCAGCCGTGACACCGATAATGGGCACATTGCAGCCAGCGGCGCGCAAGCGGCGCGTCGCCTCGATACCGTCCGTACCGGGCATCTGCAGATCCATGAGCACCACGTCAACGCGCGGCATGCCGCTATCGAGCAGCCGCTGCATTGCCTCCTCGCCGTCGACCACGACCTCGGCGGTCGCGCCGTCGAGGCGCAAAAGATGCTCCGTGACGCTGCGATTGATGGCGACATCGTCGACCACGAGTACGCGCAACCCCAACAGCGTCGGGCCACGCTCGTCAGCCGTTGCCACCGGCAACGGATAACGCATGCGCGTCTGCCCGGCAGGCGACATCGGCAGACGCAGTTCGAATTCGCTGCCCTGGTCGACGCGGCTGCGGACGCGGATCTCACCGCCCATCGCCTCGGCCAGCCGATTGCTGATGGTCAGGCCGAGACCGGTTCCCGCGGCATGCCCATCGGCCGGCCGCGACACTTGCCGGTAGGGCCGGAACAGCTGCTGCAGCTGGCTATGACTCATACCGATACCGGTATCGGTGACACGGAAACAGCAGTACCCGGCGTCGCCATACACGCGCATATCGACCTTGCCACGCGCAGTGAACTTGATCGCATTGGACAACAGATTGATGAGGATCTGGCGCACGCGCGTAGCATCACCGCGCACCGTGGTCTGCGCACACGGCTCGACGATTTCCGCACTGAGCTGCAGCCCTTTTTCGACGGCCAGCGGGCGCACCATTTCCAGCGTCTGCGTTACCACCTGCTGCAGCTCGAACGGGCTATCCTCGATCGTCATGCTGCCCGATTCGATCTTCGACAGGTCGAGGACATCGTTGATGACATGCAGCAAGTGCTCGCCGGCACGGACGATTTCGGCAAACCGATCCGTGGCGACACTGTCGGCGCTTTCGTGCATCCCGATCTGCGCCAACCCCAGTACCGCATTCATCGGCGTGCGCAACTCGTGGCTCACACTGGCGGCAAACAGGCTCTTGGCATCGGCCGTGGCGCGCGCATGGTCACGTTCTTTCGCCAATCGCCGCGTGCGTCGCAGCAGCTTGTCTTCGAGCCAGTCGCCCTGCTCCGCCAACAGGCGTTCGGCAGAGCGCAGTGCCGTAATGTTGTGCATGAGGCCGCTGGCGCGCAGCACGCGCAGTTCGCCCACCGCTTCGAACATCGCCGTCGCACGCACATGCAGCACGTCGCCGTTGATCACGAGACGAAACTCGGTATCGAACACACTCCCGGGCAAGCCGCCGCGCCATGCTCGCAGGACCTCGACGCGATCCTGCGGATGCACGAACGCGATGAACTCCGACCACGAGGTCACGTGCGACAACACGGTATTGATCTCCACCACCGCCGCGTCGAACGAGAAGTGGCCGTTGAGCGGCTCACCTTGCCAGCGCACCACCTGCGCCATCGCCTGCATACGCTGCAGATCTCACTCGAGCTGCCGCAATGCCGCGTGCGCCTCACCGACATCGCGATTGCCGACACTGATGCGTTCGGCGATCGCCACGAGTGCATGCGACATGCCGTCGAACTCGTCGCCCGGCGGGGCGCCTGCCAGCGTATGTGGCAACTGGGCGCAACAGCGCGCCACGGCACCCTGCGACAACGCCTCGGCAGCGGCCTGCAGGGCTT
>JAGRHA010000389.1 GCA_020445205.1 Gammaproteobacteria bacterium | reverse complement strand
GGGCGATGTCCATTGGCAGCACCGCGCCGATCTGCACTTGACGCTGAGTTTCCTCGGCCAGGTCGAAGAACAGCGCATCGCCGGCTTGCGCGATGTCGGTGCCGCCCAGTGCAGCGCTGCGTTTACCCTGCAGATCGACGAGATCGGCTACTGGTCACGGCCACAGGTGTTGTGGGCCGGGCCGCGTGTGCCGGGCGAGCAGCTGGTCGAGCTGCACGCACGTCTCGTGACTGACCTCGAAGCACACGGCTTCGCACGCGAGGAACGTCCGTTCCACCCGCACATCACGCTCGCCCACAAGGTGCGTGAGCGTCCCATCTCGGCAGTGCTGGCGCCGTTGAAATGGGGGGTTCGTGAGCTCGCCCTCGTCGAGTCGCGCGCCGGCGCCGCACCGCACTACCGGCCGCTGGCGCGGTGGCCATTGTCCTGACGCGGAAATTCCGACTGGAAAACAAAAAGAGAACGAACTACACTCTGGACCATCCGATCAAGACCTGCTTCTGGGGGGAGCACGCGATGGACGACAACCGTAAGAAGGCACTGGCCGCGGCATTGAGCCAAATCGAGAAACAGTTCGGCAAGGGCTCGGTCATGCGTATGGGCGATGCCAGCGCGGTACGCAACATCGAGGTCGTGTCGACCGGCTCACTGAGTCTCGATCTCGCGCTCGGCGTCGGTGGTCTGCCCAGGGGGCGCGTTATCGAGATCTACGGCCCGGAGTCGTCGGGCAAGACCACGATGACGCTGCAGGTGATCGCCGAGGCACAGAAGGCCGGTGGCACCTGTGCGTTCGTCGACGCGGAACACGCGCTCGACCCGGTGTATTCCGAGAAGCTCGGGGTCGACATGGACGAGCTGCTGGTGTCGCAGCCGGATACCGGCGAACAGGCGCTGGAGATCACGGATATGCTCGTACGTTCGGGCGCGGTCGATGTCGTCGTCGTCGACTCGGTCGCCGCATTGACGCCCAAGGCCGAGATCGAGGGCGAGATGGGCGATTCGCATGTCGGCCTGCAGGCGCGCCTGATGTCGCAGGCGCTGCGCAAGCTCACCGCCAACATCAAGCGTTCGAACTGCATCGTGATCTTCATCAACCAGATCCGTATGAAGATCGGCGTGATGTTCGGCAGTCCCGAGACGACGACGGGTGGTAACGCGCTGAAGTTCTATGCCTCGGTGCGTCTGGATATCCGCCGTACGGGCGCGATCAAGAAGGGCGACGAGGTGGTCGGTAACGAGACCCGCGTCAAGGTCGTCAAAAACAAGGTGGCACCGCCCTTCCGCCAGGCGACGTTCGAGATCCTGTATGGCGAAGGTGTGTCGCGCGAGGGCGAGGTCATCGAGCTCGGTGTGGCACAGGGCCTGATCGAGAAGTCAGGCGCGTGGTACAGCTACAACGGTGACCGGATCGGCCAGGGCAAGGAGAACGTGCGTAACTTCCTCAAGGAAAATCCTGACATTGCGCGCCACATCGAAGGTCAGATTCGTGCGACCCTGATGCCTGTCGAGGCGCCAAAGCAAGGCGCGGAAGCCGCTGCCGACAGTGAGGCGGCGGACAACGGCGCATGAATGTCACCGTCGCTACCGAAGACGGTGGCGCAGATGACGGGCAGGCCGCCTTCGGGGCGGCCGTGCGTCTACTGGCTCTTCGCGAACACACACGCCTCGAGCTGCAACGCAAGCTTGTGGCGCGTGGTTGGCGCAACCCAACGCTGAACGCGACCCTGGACCGTCTCGAAGGCGAGGGGTTGCTCAGTGACTACCGATTCGCCGGTCTGTTGCTCGCGCAGCGAGTCCGCAGGGGCTATGGCCCCCTCAAGGTGCGCGCAGAGCTCGCGCAACGCGGTGTCGATGCACAGATCGTTGAGCGCATTTTCGACGAGTCTGACGTCGACTGGCCGGTGTGTTTGCGCGATACCGCGGCCCGTCGCTTCGGTGCCGACGAGGGCGCTATCGATCACCGTGAACGTGTGCGTCGTGGCCGGCAACTGACCCAGCGCGGATTCCCCGTCTCGCTTGTACGCAATTATCTCGATACCCTCGCGCGCGCCTGAGCGTCCACGCCGCGGTATCCGACCTGCAGCGGGCGATGCTGGAGGTGCGCTTACCACCGGGGCGCTAATTGCCTGAAATACCGTTGATTTGACGCGTCGTTGCGGATGACTTTTCCGGCCAACCTGCATACCATTTCGGTTTTGCTGTCCAGACATCCGCCGTATGAAGACCAGCGCCGAAATCCGCACCGCTTTCCTCGATTACTTCGTCGACAAGGGCCATACGCTCGTCGACTCGAGCCCTTTGGTACCGGGCAATGATCCGACGCTGCTGTTCACCAACGCGGGCATGGTGCAGTTCAAGGATGTGTTCGTCGGCAAGGAGAAGCGCAACTACGTCCGCGCCGTGAGCTCGCAGCGCTGTG
Organism: Gammaproteobacteria bacterium; assembly: GCA_020445205.1. Classification (GTDB taxonomy): domain Bacteria; phylum Pseudomonadota; class Gammaproteobacteria; order Chromatiales; family Chromatiaceae; genus Thiosocius. The sequence goes on along the minus strand of JAGRHA010000389.1, from coordinate 1,021 downwards.
TGCGTGCCGGCGGCAAACACAATGACCTCGAGAACGTTGGCTATACGGCCCGTCATCACACGTTCTTCGAAATGCTGGGCAACTTCAGCTTTGGTGACTATTTCAAGCGCGAAGCGATCCAGTACGCTTGGGCGTTCCTGACCGACGTCATGCGTCTGCCGGCCGAGAAGCTTTGGGTGACCGTGTATCAGGACGACGATGAAGCGGCGTCGATCTGGCTCGATGAGGTCGGCGTCGATGCCAAACGTTTCACGCGCATCGGTGACAAGCCCGGTGGCAAGCGCTTCGAGAGCGACAATTTCTGGTCGATGGGCGACACGGGGCCGTGCGGTCCCTGTTCGGAGATCTTCTACGACCACGGGCCGGAGATCTGGGGAGGCCCGCCAGGATCGCCCGAGGAAGACGGTGACCGGTACATCGAGATCTGGAATCTCGTGTTCATGCAGTACAACCGTGACGCCAGCGGTGAGATGACGCTGCTGCCCAAGCCGTCGGTCGACACGGGGATGGGGCTCGAGCGCCTCGCGGCGGTCATGCAGCATGTGCATTCCAACTATGAGATCGATCTGTTCCAGGGTCTGATCCGCGCGGCTGCCGCCGCGACGGGCGCACGCGATCTCGAATCCAAGTCGCTGCGCGTGATCGCCGACCATATCCGCTCGTGTGCTTTTCTCATCGTCGACGGTGTCACGCCCGGCAACGAGGGGCGCGGCTATGTGCTGCGGCGGATCATCCGCCGAGCGATACGCCATGGTTACCAGCTCGGCCAGCAGCAACCCTTCTTCTATCAACTCGTCGACGCGCTTGACGAACAGATGGGCGAAGCCTACCCGGAACTGCACAAGGCCAAGGCCAATGTCGCGCGTATCCTCAAACTCGAGGAGGAGCGTTTCGCCGAGACCATCGAGCAGGGCATGCGCATACTCGATGCGGCCATCGACGAGATGCAGGGCAAGGTGATTCCGGGTGACGTCGTGTTCAAGCTCTACGACACGTTCGGTTTCCCGACCGACCTCACCGC
>JAGRHA010000388.1 GCA_020445205.1 Gammaproteobacteria bacterium | reverse complement strand
GCCGCCTTGGCACCCGGTGAGTCGACCGACTGGATACCGATCACCGTGCCTTTGTTGGTCACATCCTCGATGACCTGCGACGGCGCGCCGGTCTTTTTCAGCAGATCGACGAAGCCCTGCTTGTCTTCCAACAGAAAACGGCTCTCGCTGCGCATGAAGCCGTCGGCACCAACGAGGTAACTCTCGCCACTCTGCCCCAGGCCATCTTGCTGCCACTGGCCGTGGCCTGTCATGACATCCTGGATACGCGACACCGGCAATTGGAAGATCAACGCGCCAATCTTTTCTCCCTTGTAGAAAACCGGCGCGCCCATGAACGCGGCTGGACCATCGAAGGACGGCAAGTAACGCTCGAAGTCCGTAATCGCGGTACTCCCGGGCTGGTCGATGGCCATGGCGGACGCAAACACGCGGCCAAGTGCGGACTGCGCAAACGGGCCCGTCTTCAACGAGGTGGCGTAATCGATCTCCTTGAAGACCGAGTAGATCACATCACCGGTCTCACCATCGACGAGGAACACGTCGTAGTAGCCGAAGCGGCGTTGCAATCCGCGGAATGTCTTGTGGAACATGCCGTGCAGGCGTGCGTATTCACTGTCATCAGCGAGCACGATCAGCTCGTCCTTTTTGCCCAGCGGGTGAGGACTGCCGCTGATGAAACGTTGCTGCAACGCTGCCGCAGAGTCGCCGAGCTGCTTCTCGATATCCGGCAACTGCGGGACTGAGCCGCCGTTGTGCTTGGCGAACTCCGCGCTGAATGGGCCGCTGTAGAACGATGCCAGCGATTTTCGATCGGCATCGCTGTCGGTCAGCGTCTCACCCGCATATTCGTGGAAAGCCTGGTTCAGGGCATTCAATGCGCGCTGAGTCGAAATCGTCTCCGCGGTGACAACCAATTGTTCGTGCATCGTCGAAAAGTAGTTCTCGATCTGCCGGCTTCTGCTCTCGCGTAACATGGTCAGGCGGGCTTTTGCCTCGTGGTGCAGCGCATCGTCTGCCATCCCGGTTGCCGTCCAACCCACAACGACACCGACGATGATCGCGGGAATGAGTGCGAGCAGCAGACTGCCCACACGCAGCTTTGTGGCGATGTTCATGATGGGACCTCGAGCCCGACAGGGTGGATGCGCGCGTGACGATTGACTTGATCGAGGTTAACGGCATTCCGGAAAGCTGCTTTAGGCCGCCACAACTGGGCTGGGGTGAATCGCGGCAGCACGGAGGCACTGTCGAGGCGAGGTGAACCGTGGCGGGAAGCTTCAAAAGGACGATGCCAGGACTCTGCCCTGCCGCGACGGGACGAGGCGTGCGCGCTGGGTCGGGCTCCGCCCTACTCCTGGCCCCAGATCATCTCGCCGCAATCGGTGAAGTCATAACCACCGAGCAAATCCGCCGTCTGCCGGCAATCGCCGGACTGCAGACGCGACAGCAGATCCTGGAACAGACGCCGGAACCAGACACCGCGCGGCAGCGCGAGATCGAACGCCTCGACGCCAAACGGCAGGAAGGCCAGACCGGCTTCCGTTGCCGCCGAACGTACCCCAGGTGCGACATCGGCCTGACCCAGCACGATCGCAGCCGCCGCCTCGCGCTGCGTCAAGGCAACCGTGGTCGCGTTCAGATCACCGTATCCCGGGTCCAGTTTTCGCATCTCCATCAGGAAGCGTTGCGAACCCGCCCCTGGCTGGCGCTGGACCCAACGGTAACTACCACGCAACGCGGCATCGGCATGTTTGAGACGCTCAGCGAGGTCGCGGCGCAACATGAGCCCCTGCTCACGCGTAAAGGCGCGAATCAGGACCCAGTTGTGATGTTGCGAATGCTGCCGCAGCAACGCCGGATGGCGCGTTCGGCTTTCCGCCAGCGGCCCCCAGTGCAGGGCACTGACATCGACCCGATTCGCCTGCAGCAATTCCAGGCCCAGACGCGCGCCCGTGGGCGTGTAACTGACCTGTGCCAGCGTGTCGACATCGCGCGCGAACCCGGTCAGGACGCGGAACAGCAGCGGATCGTCGCTGCCGGCGATCGCCAGACGATCGGTCAGCAGGCCACCGTGTGCGGAATCGAGCATCCAGCGATCGATCAGCTCACGCGGGAACATCCATTTGCCCGTGACCTTGGTCGCCGGCATACGCCCCTCGTTGACCAGGGCATAGACCTTTTTCTCGTTCAACTGCAGATAGGCGGCAACCTGCTTCACACTGAGAAAGTTGTCGCTGCGTGGTGCCATCACCGCTGACATGGACAATCCCCCTCCCTTGTTTACCGACCGGGGTTCCTGCCCCGTGACTCCGCCGCCGTCGCGTGCTCACGCGATTCCGGCAACGCAGGCGGGATGGCGTCGAATACGAGTCGTTCGGCACCGTTGTAGACGAGAAAATGTCGACCCTTGGCGCGTGCTATTACCATCACGCCGATCCGCTGCGCCAGTTCGAGTGCGCGGAACGTCACCCCCGATCGCGACAACAGCACCGGGATCCGCATCTGCGCGACCTTGATCACCATCTCCGATGTCAGACGACCCGTGGTGTAGAACCACTTGTCGCTGCCGTGGATCGCATTCAGCCACATATAGCCCGCTATCGCGTCGGCCGCGTTGTGGCGCCCGACATCCTCCACGAACAGGTGGATATCCGGTTCAGCATCGGCGTCGCTCGAGCACAGCGCGCAGCCGTGCACACCCCCCGCGCGGCGGTAGACCTCGTTCTGATCATTGATGCAGTTGAGCAGCCGATAGATCTGCGACTGCGCCAGCTGTACGCGCGGTAGGCGGATTTTTTCGATCTGATCGCCGAGTCGTCCGAATACCGTGCCCTGACCACAGCCGGTGGTGACGGTACGATGCTTCAGTTTCTCTTCGATGTCGGCGATGCGTTCGAAGGTGTCGACCTGAACCCTGCCGGCATCCCAATCGACACGGATGGCATCGATCGACTCGATGCAGGGCACGAGTCGCTGATTGAGCAGATAGCCCAGGGTGAGCATCTCAGGATGGGTACCCAGCGTCATGAGCGTGACGATCTCGCGCTCATCGAGATACAGCGTCAAGGCACGTTCGCCGGCAATAAAGCCGCTACGCGTCTGCCCATACTCATCGACGGCGACGACCTCATGTGCCGGTCTCAGTCCAGCGCTGCTCATCTCCGGTCGGTAGGCACGGGCGCGCTGGCGCTCAGTGCCGGGTACGGGGATGTCGTCGTCCACCATCTCAGCCGCCGGTATGGTTCATGTGGCGAAAAATCACCGGCTGGGCCGTGATGTCGAAATCATGCCCCTGTGGCTTGATTGCCATCGAGTCGACGATCGCTTGCTTGAGCGCCGCGTCGTCGCCGGGGTTCGCACGCACCACGCGCCGCAGATCGACACTGTGCTCCTGGCCCAGGCACAACAGCAGACGCCCTTCGGAGGTCAGGCGCACGCGGTTGCAGGTGTCACAGAAGTTGTGGCTGTGCGGCGAGATGAAGCCGACACGCGTGTCAACGCCGGGAATGCGAAAATAGCGTGAGGGGCCACCCGTCGACTCGGCCGTCGGCAGCAATTCGAAATGCTCGGCGAGATCCGCGCGGATTTCATCGGAAGAGTAGTAGCACTCGGCACGATCGTGCTCGCCGACATGCCCCAGCGGCATCTCTTCGATGAAGCTGATATCGACGCCACGCTCGATCGCATGAGCCACCAACGCGGCCACCTCGTCGTGGTTGCGGTTCTTGAGCACCACGGCATTCAGCTTGATACGATCGAATCCCGCACGCTGAGCCGCATCGATGCCGGCCAACACCTGCTCCAGTCGTCCGTTGCGCGTGAGCGCGCGGAAGCGTTCCGGGCGCAAGGTATCGAGGCTGATGTTGATCCGGGTGACGCCGGCACTGCGCAAGTCGGCTGCAAACCGCGTCAGCTGCGTGCCGTTCGTGGTCAACGTGAGATCCCGCAGGTCCTCGAGCTCACCAAGTTCGCGGAAAACCTTGAGGATGTCGCGGCGATGCAACGGCTCGCCACCCGTGATGCGGATCTTCGTGACGCCCAGGTCGACGAAACAGCGGCCCACCTGGATGATCTCTTCGAGCGACAAAAGGCTCGCCCGCGGCAGGAACTTCATGTTTTCCGACATGCAGTAAACGCAGCGCAGATCGCAACGATCGGTAACCGAGATCCGCAGATAGGTGACTTGGCGTTGAAAGCGATCGATGAGCATATTGCGTTTTCTCTGCCCGCTGCCATGGCGGCAAATCGGGTCCTGTGACGTGAATTGCAGACTGCAATATGCGTTCCATTGGCCGGTGCATCAAGTCCCGGGGTGGCACGCCCCGCCCACGGGCCGTTTTGGCCCCCGGCCACGCTGTCGCCGACCCCGTGCTGTTGTGGAATTTTGTCCGGAACCGCTGTGCAGCTGGGTCAAAATGGCTCAGTTGCAGACCCCGCTCGGTGATCATTCGTCCGCTTTCGCGCCGTGACACAATAGCAACATCCTGTGGTACGGGAGTTGCAGGGAAGCAACGGATACCCCCGGAGCATGCCACGTGGATACCGACCCGAACGCGACGGAACACTCGACGCAGGAGCACTATCCGATCGCCGTGATCCTCGAACGGCGTCCGGCATCGAGCCCCTGGGTGGACTATGTTTGGACCGCCGTTGGTATCGCAGTCGGTCACCACCCTCGTTCGCAGCAGCCGCTGCTCGTGCGCGATGACCCACAGTCCACCCTATTCCTCGTGGGCGGCCTGAAAGTGCAGCTCTTCGTCGACGAGTGCGAGAGCTATTACTACAACCTCGTCAGCGACACGCCGCGCGCTTACGTGATGGCGCACGTCGACGAACCCGGCGGTCAGCCGGATCCCTTCCGCGTCAGCATGAGTTTTGACGAGGCGCACGCCTATCTCGAGGGCGAAGACGAAATCTATGCCGTCGACGTACCGGCCGAGCTCTATCGCTGGACCGAATCGTTCGTGATCGCGAACTACTTCCCCGAGAAAAAGCGCAAACGCAAACTGGTCGACTGGGCTGCAGAATCACAGCCGCCGAGGACCACGTGAAGCGCGCCGGCACAGAGGCAACAAGCGGCGACGAAGCATCGGCGGTCGCCGAAGAAGGCTTCCTGCAGCGCTTCAGTCGCCGCAAACACGAGGCGCGTCTCGCCGAGAGCGAGGTGCCGCCCGTCGCCGAGCAGGCGCCAGATCCCGAACCCGCAGTGGCACTCACGGATGACGATATGCCGCCCATAGAGTCACTCGACGAGTCATCGGACTACTCGGTGTTTCTGTCCGAGAAGGTCAGCGAATCCCTGCGTCGCAGTGCCTTGCGCAAGCTGTTTCACAGTAGCGCGTTCAACGTCATCGACGAACTCGACGACTATGCCGAGGATTTCACGACATTCGAGGCGCTCGGCAACGTCATCACGGCCGAGATGCGTCATCGACTGGAAATCGAAGCCCGCCGCCAGGCCGAAGCGTTGGCCGAAAACGCCGGCAGTCAGGACGCCACGCCAGACACCGCCGTGGCGGATACGGACACAGCCGACGACGATCTATCCACCCGCGACGATGCGGAGAGCCCCGCGGCCACGCCGGCCGAACCGCCGCTCGCCGAATACGACGAATACAACGAATACGACGCCGAACATGAGCACCGACCAGCCAACACTTGACGAATCGCGCAACCGGCGCGCGCACACCGCCGCCTTCGCGGCTGTCGCAGACGCGGAGCCCACACCCGCCGGAATCGTCACCTACCGATCACGCGGCAAGGTACTGGTGATCGGCGGCGAAGCCGCGCAGTGGCTGGCCGCACGCATCGAGCCACCGCTGCATGCCGAGGTCCTGCTGATCGATGGCGAGGCGGAGCCCGGTGTTCCCCTGACGCCTCTCGCGCAGCGGCAACTGCAACTGACAGGCCACCTGGGGGCATTCACCGCCGAACTCGGCGATCGTGGACACTACAATCATCAGCGGCTCGACGCCGACATCGTCGTCGATCTCAGCGACACACCACTCATCGGGGCCGATCTGCCCCCTCCGGGTTACTGGCACTTCACCAGCGAACCCGCCGATCTCGACGCCGCACTGCTTGCAATCGACGGCATGGTCGGCACATTCGAAAAGCCGCGCTATTTCGCCTACGACGCCGATATTTGCGCCCATTCCCGCGCCGGTCGCAGCGGCTGCCGACGCTGTATCGACGCCTGTCCTGCGGAGGCCATCGTGTCGATCGGCGAGCGCATCGAGGTCAACCCGAATCTGTGTCAGGGTGGCGGGACCTGTGCCACGGTCTGCCCCAGCGGCGCGATCCGCTACGCCTACCCTGGACCGGGCGAAACCGCCGATCGACTGCGACGTCTGTTGCTCGCCTATCGCGACGCCGGCGGCAACCGTCCCGTGATTGTTTTCACCGCCGCAGAGGATGCCGAAGGACTTCCACCATTGCCGCCGAATCTGTTGCCGCTTGCCGTCGAGGAACTTGCAAGCGTCGGCCACGAACTGTGGCTGACGGCGCTGGCCTGGGGCGCGCAACAGGTCGTGCTCGTCGATGGGCCTGGGATGCCACCGCGCTCGCGCAATGCCCTCGGCGAACAGTTGGGTGTGGTGCATGCGCTGCTATCCGGTATGGGCTACCCGCCCGAGGCGATCTGTCTGCTACCCCCCGCGCAGGTCGCCGCGGCCACTGCAGAGTCGCGTTTGCCGGCAGCGGCGAGCTTTGCGGCCACCAGTGACAAACGCCAGCTGGCGGGCCTGGCACTCGACCACCTTTGGGCGGGCACGAGTACCCACCCGGAAGTGGTCGCCCTGCCTGCCGGCGCACCGTACGGCCGCATCCGCGTCGATCCCGAACGCTGCACCTTGTGCATGGGCTGCACCTCGGTATGCCCGGCCAAGGCGCTGAGTGCCGGCGACGAGGTGCCGCGGCTGGATTTCTACGAGGGCAATTGCGTCCAATGCGGCCTATGCGCCGCCGCCTGCCCCGAGCGCGCCATCGAACTCGACCCACGCTACCTGTGCGAACCCTTGACGAGGCGACGCCCACAACGACTGTACGAAGACCAGCCATTCTGCTGCGTGCAATGTGGCAAACCATTCGCCACACAACGCGTGATCGACAACATTCTCGGCAAGCTCGTCGGCCATGCCATGTTCCAAAGCGAACGTGCGCGACGCCGCCTGCAGATGTGTGAAGACTGTCGCGTGGTCGACGCGGTTCAGGATGCGGAGGCCATGCAGTCCGGTCTGCCGAAAGGCAACAACAATTATTCGAACAACGGATGACGGGCGATGAATGACAGGCAACCACAGCAGGCAAACACCGACGAGCAGCCACCGCTCGCAATGGACGACGAACAACAGCGGCGCGCCGGTCTCTACCAGTTGCTCGCCGCCCTGCTGCGTGATGCACCGTCGGCAGACGTGCTCGACTATGCACAGCAACTCGATACCGAGGGCGAACGCGGCACCCCGCTGGCGATGGCATTTTCGAGCCTCGCGCTTGCCGCTCGCCACAGCAATCCAAACGCGCTGCGGCACGAATACCACAGCCTGTTCATCGGCCTCGGCCGCGGGGAACTCGTGCCCTACGGCTCCTGGTACCTCACGGGCTTTCTCATGGAGAAACCGCTCGGCGTGCTGCGCCAGGATCTCGCACGACTCGGCTTCGAACGCGCAGAGGGCGTGCACGAGCCCGAAGACCACATCGG
>JAGRHA010000387.1 GCA_020445205.1 Gammaproteobacteria bacterium | reverse complement strand
GGACCTGGTGAGGAAGAAAGTCGGTGCGCAGTCGCAACTCGACACGGCGCGCCAGTCCGCCGAGCGCCAGGCCGTCGTGGTCACTGAACGCCATCAGGTCGTGGACGAGCACGACGCGCGCCTGGCCGAAGTCGAGGCGGCGCGTGCACGTGCCGAAGCACTGCGCGATCAGGCCCTGCTGGAATTGGACCGCTGTCAGATCAAGGCGCCTTTCAACGGCCGCATCGCGCAGGTGATGGTGTCGCCGGGGCGCCGGGTGCGAACCGGTGATGCGCTGATCGCACTGTACGACACCGATGCGATGATCGTCCGCGCGCAGCTGCCCAATCGTTACATTCCGACCGTGCGCCAAGCGCTTGCGGACGGCAAGGCGCTGACGGCCAAGGGTGAGGAGGACGGCATCCGCCTGACCGCGCGTCTGCGCAGTCTCGCCGGCGACGCGGCGTCGGCCGCCGGCGGGGTCGATGGCCTGTTCGACGTGATCGCGACGACGGCGCCGGCGATCGAGCAGGGGCGCTTCGTGCGCATGGAACTCGCTTTGCCCGCGGCCGACGATCTGATCGCACTGCCTCACGAGGCGGTGTACGGCGCCGATCGCGTCTATCTCGTTGATACGGAAAAGCGCTTGCGTCCGCAGTACATCGAACGCGTCGGTGAGTTGCGCACGGACGACGGCAACAGCCTGTTGCTGATCCGCGCACCGGCGGTACCCGACGGTGCCGAGATCGTGGTGACGCAGTTGCCGAATGCCATCGATGGTCTGTTGGTGCGCCCCGTGGGCGGGGGCTGACATGCCGTTCCAGCATCGCAACGATTTCCTCGGCATGTTCGCGCAGCACAAGGTGGCGGCGAACTTGCTGATGATCGTCATGCTGCTTGCCGGTGTCTGGGGGCTGTCCAACCTCAACGTACAATTTTTCCCCAACTTCGAAGTCGAAGTGGTGACCGTGCGTACCTTGTGGAGTGGGGCACCTGCTGAGGATGTCGAGAGCTCGATCACGGTGCCGCTCGAGCAGGCGCTGCGCAGCACCGACGGTCTCGACAAGATGACGTCGACATCGACGCAGAGCGCGAGCCTGATCACGCTGGAGTTCCCGGAAGGCACGGACATGGGACAGGCGACCGATCGTGTCGAGGAGCTGGTCAACGGCGTGCGCAACCTGCCGGCCGACGCCGAGCCCACCGAGGTGTCGCACGTGGTGCGCTACGAACCCGTCGCGCGCTTGCTGATCCACGGCGCCGACGACATCCGCGAGTTGCGGCCGCTGGCACGGCGCGTCGAACGCGAATTGCTTGATCGCGGGATCGCGCGCGTCGACATCACGGGTCTGCCCGAAGATGAACTCGCGATCCAGATCCCGCAGGAGACACTCGAGGATCTCGGCCTGTCGCTACAGGATGTTGCGCGCCGGGTTGCCGCGGAGTCGCGCGATCTGCCCGCCGGCACGGTGGGCCGCGACGACGTCGGACGTGAGATTCGCACGCTGAGCCAACGCCGCAACGAGCTCGAGTTCGAACAGATCGCGTTGCTTGCCGATCGCGATGGACGTCTGGTGCGCATTGGCGATGTCGCCGAGGTCGAACGCCGCGCCCGCCCGAACCAGGTCGAACTCACCTACCAGGGGCAACCGGCGATCGAGCTGCGCGTGATGCGTTCGGCGGCCGCGGACTCGTTGAAATCGGCGCAGATCATGCGCGACTGGGCAGACGGTGCGCCGGAGCGCTATCCGCCGAACATCCAATTCACGGTCTACGACGAAAGCTGGACGCTGATCCAGGACCGCATCAACCTGTTGATCAAGAACGGTCTCAGCGGCCTCGTCCTCGTCGTCGCCATCCTGTTCCTGTTCCTCAATGGCCGCGTGGCGTTCTGGGTCACGATCGGTATTCCGGTGTCGTTCATGGCGACGCTGGCGATCCTGTATGTGGCCGGCGGCAGCATCAACATGATCTCGATGTTCGCCCTGATCATGGCGCTCGGGATCATCGTCGACG
>JAGRHA010000386.1 GCA_020445205.1 Gammaproteobacteria bacterium | reverse complement strand
CAATGCCCGCGACGTGGGCGTTGTTGAGCGCGCGATCGAACCACGTGTCGTAACCCGCATAACCACTCCAGCCGGCGCGTAGCCGTCGGTAGCCGTCTTGCAACGCAGCAAATGCTGCAGCTTTGTCGACCGCACGCTGCGCATCCGCCATATCGCGCACATAGAGTGCCTCGAGCCGTGAGCGTGTCGAAGCGACGAGTTCCAGGAACTGCTGCTGCCGCAGGACGCGTTGAGCATGCGCGGCACGCAGCGCGTCGTCTCCCGCCACCCGTAACCAGCGGCTCACGCCTTCGCGTTCCACCACGGTCGCGTAAGCTTCGTTGAAGTCACTGTCACCCGCGACGTACAGACGCTGATGCGCGAGCTCATGGAACAGCAGCCCGGCGAACGCATCGAGCGGCCACTCGATAACCGTGCTCGGCAGCGGATCGTCGAACCAGCCGAGCGTCGAATAGGCCGGCACCGCCTCGATCGCGACATCCCAACCCTCGTCCGCCAGGCGTGCGGCATGGGCCTGCGCATCGGCGCGATCGAAATAGCCGCGGTAGCTCGCACACCCAATCACCGGGTAACACCACTGCCGCGGTTGCAGGTCGTACTTGGGAGCCGCCACGAGACTCCACACCATGGCCTCGCGCTGCAACTCCGCATAGCCGCGGTAGCTGGCGTTGTCGGGTAGCCCGAGCTCGTCCGTGGCGAACGCGCGCAACCGTGCCAGCTGCGTCAATCGCTGGCGGATGTGTGGAGGCGTCTGTGGATCGTCGATCACCTCGTCGAGCGGACGCGTCGCCGCCATGACACCCAGCTGGCCGGTGACTGTCTGTGTGTAATAGGCGACCGTCGAGCAGCCACCCAGGAGCAGCAGTGACAGCGCAACCAGCACGGTACGCAGTGCACGACACTCAGATCGGGAAGAAAACCGCCGAAGCGACGCCTTGAATGACATTCTTGATCTGCCGATTGCTGCTGTCGGCGACGACCTGCGCCATGTGGTCCTGCAGGCCGATCAGTTTGCCGGCAATGCGTTCGAAACTGAGGTCACCACTACCATCGAGCGAATTGCTCAACAGGTACAGTTCACCTTTGCCGTTGCGGTCATGCCCGAGCTTCCAGAAAGCGATCTCGATATTGCGTGCGAGGTAGTAGAGTTTCTGCGGATCGAGCGTATCGCTGATGTAGAACGTGCTCTTGCCGCCATAGCCGTCGATCAGCATCGTCGACAGACCGTAGATGTACGCCGCAACGCGATCGCCGACGTAACGCTCGTCGAACGCGAGCGCAATGGCGGTACTCGAACGCGAGCCCTGCAGACCGGTGAAGCGTGCCGCGGCGCCTTGTTGGAACAACACCTTCAGGGCCTGCTCACGCGTCGTGAACCCGCTGCGCAGGAGCTGATTTGGATTGCGCACGTACAGTTTGCGCGCGAGTTCGCGCAGGTAGTCCATGCTGTGTTGGACATTGATCTCGGCGACCATGTCGACGTCCGCTTTCGCGATGTTGTCGATGGCGAAAGCGCGCGGTCGAACGGGGGTATCGCGCCCCGGCGCCGACTCACAACCGAGGAGCGGCGTACCGAGCAGCAGCGCCGCGAGCATGCCGGCAAAACCGTTGCGCACCGGCAAGACACGCGGGTGGTTGTCAGAGCCGGTCACGCAGATCCCTCGACAGGAAACCACCCAACGCCGTCGGCATGTCGAACGCCATGGCCATAACCTTGAAGCGCTCGCCCATTTCGGCCGGCAGGGTCAGGCGCTTGACCCCCTGCACCAGGGCGACATGCCGTTTGACTGCACCCGGATCCGATGCCGCGAGACGTCGATCGAGTCCATTGTCGATCAGAAAATGTGCCTGCGTGGTGTAACCGGCGAGTTCGAAGCCCGCATCGCGGGCGGCGAGCGCCAGCGCCGTGAAATCGACGTTCGCGGTCATATCCTGCAAGCCCGGCAACAGATACGGATCGGCATGCGCCCGATGTCGAAAATGGCAAATCAGAGTGCCTTGTGTTCGTTCCGCGTGATAGTACTCACGCTCGCTGTAACCATAGTCGATCAGGATCAGATAACCGCAATCAAACGCCGCTGCCAGTGCGGCCAGCCACGGCGCCAGACGCAGGTTGATTTCGGACATGTAGCCCTCGGGCCACTGTGCACGGTCGGGTATCACACGATCGATCGCTTCGACCAGTCCGCGACTGCGCGGTGCCTGCCAGAGGTCGCACAACGCGCCGTCGACTTCACACACCGCGAGCTCCTGCCAGTCACCGGCATGCAGGCGGAACCGATGCACCGGCATCGCGTCGAGCAGTTCGTTACCCAGCACGACACCGCGATAACCGGGTGGCGGCAGCTGCGACAGCCAGCGCACACGGGTGAGCAGATGAGGCACCGCAACTTGCAGCGTGACACGCTGCTGCTCGCGCAGACTGGGGCTGAGCTCAAGGATCAGGTACTCGTCGGGCAACTGCCGCAGGCGTTCCAGTTCGGCCAGCAGGTCGGCCGCCATGCGCCCGGAACCGGCACCGAATTCAAGCACGCTGCCGCCTGTCATGCGCTCGAGGCACTCGGCGACCTGCGTCGCGAGGCACTGGCTGAACAGCGGCGATATCTCCGGCGCTGTGGTGAAATCGCCACCCTCGCCGAACTTCTGCCGACCATTCACGTAGTAGCCCAGCCCGGGTGCGTAGAGTGCGGACTCCATGTAGCGATCGAATGGCAATGCGCCACCGCCGTCCGCGATCTGCGTCGTCAGATAGCGACGCATTTCGCTCAGCAGTTCTGTCTCGTCGGCATTCAAGCGGGGCAGGTCCAACAACAACATCCTCACAGCTTCGTGCGCCGGGTCGTCGCCACCGCACTGGCATCACAACTCACCCACCGGTACGCTTGGGCTTGGCACACGGTGGCCATAACGCAGTCTAACAAGCGGAGAAAGACACTTGGAACCAGGCCCGACTCTCGACGGCAAGACCGCGCTCGTCACCGGTGGTGCGGCGCGCCTCGGAGCGGCGATCGTGCGTCGACTGCATGCGGCGGGGGCGCGTGTGTTGATTCATTATCGGCGCAGTGCACAACCGGCCGAGGCATTGCGGGACGAGCTGCTGCAGCGCCGTCCCGACTCCGCGGCACTGGTGCAAGGCGACCTCCTCGATCCGACTTCGTGGCCGCGCCTGGTGACAGCGGCAGTCGAATTCGGTGGCGGACTCGACGTCCTGATCAACAACGCATCGAGCTTCTACCCCACCCCCATCGGCGACGCCACCACCGCGCACTGGGACGACCTGTTCGGCAGCAATGCGCGTGCCCCATTCTTCCTGTCACAGGCCGCGGCGCCTCGCCTGCGTGAACGCGGCGGCTGCATCGTCAACATGGTCGACATCCACGCCGAGCGTCCGTATGCCGATCATGCCGTGTATTGCATGGCCAAGGCGGCCAACGCCATGATGGTCAAAGCGCTGGCACGCGACCTCGCGCCCGAGATCCGCGTCAACGGCATCGCTCCCGGTGCCGCGCTGTGGCCCGAGGGCTACATGGCCGACGCGCAACGCAGGGCGATCCTCGACAGAATCCCGCTCGGTCGTCCCGCGGGCGCGGACCAGATCGCCGATGCGGTGATGTGCATGGTCACCGGGCCCGATTACATCACCGGGCAGATACTCGCCGTCGACGGCGGTCGCAGCGTCCAGCAATAGACCTCGCGACGGTACGCCTCAGCCGCCAGAGGGAACGTGCGCAACACGACACGCGCGACCGGAAACGCGGTCAGTCCGCAAAAATAGGTGTCGCATCGATGCGCGAGAGATCGCGCGCACCGTCGAACTCAGCCCACAGCTGGGCGTAGGTCTTACCCACCTCGGGATGCACTTCATCGGCTGCGACGTCGGCCAACGGCGCGAGCACGAAGGCGTAGCGCAGGATCTCGTCGCGCGGCAGGTGTTTGCCACCATCGTCGCTCACGCTGTCGCCATAGGTGAGCACGTCGAGGTCGAGCGTGCGCGAGGCGAATTTCTCCGCATTGCGCTCACGGCCGAATCGCGCCTCGATTTCGTGCATCAGACCGTGCAATGCGCGCGGCGACTGTTCGCTGTAGAAACCCACCACGAGATTCAAGAACGCAGCGCCGTCGAAACCCACAGCGGCCGTCTCGTAGACCGGCGACACGACGAGTTCACCGAACAATTCGCGCAGCGCCGTCACGCCACCTCGGATATTGGTCTCGCGCGCGATGTTGCTGCCGACGCTCACCCACACGCGCGGCATCAATAACGCTCCCCGCGTTCGATGACGACACCGACATCGCTGGCGCCGCGCACCGCCCCTTTTTTGTTCAAGGTCAGACGCACCCAGCGCACGCCGTACTCCTCGCGGATGATGCGGGCACAATGCTCCGCCAGGGTCTCGACGAGCTGGAACTCGCTGTCGCCGACGAACTGGATGAGACGCTTGGCGACGGACTTGTAGTTCAAGGTATCGTCGATGTGGTCACTGGCGGCGGCCCTGGCGATGTCGGCACTCATCTCGAGATCGAACACCAACGTCTGTCGCGTGCGACGTTCCCAGCCATAAATTCCGATCACGGTGTCGATACGCAGACCACGAAGAAAAACGATGTCCATCCCTTATCCGTCACTGCTGGTGCTGACGCGTTGATGGTATCAGCTGGCGACGCCTTCGTATCGCGCACGCGGGCCGCCACGTTCGCGGCGTGATGACAGCACAAGCGCGGATGACGGCGTGTCGCAATGCTCGAAGCCGGGTCGCCATCGAATGTGCGATGATCATCCGCCAGACCCGACCCACCGCGACGCGCTCAAATGGAGGGACCGAATGCAAGCGCTCGATCTGGCCCTGATCGTCTTCGCCTACGGTATCGGCTCGATCTCGAGCGCGATCATCGTCTGCCGCCTCATGGGCCTGCCGGACCCGCGGACCGAGGGCTCGAATAACCCGGGTGCGACCAACGTATTGCGCATCGGCGGCAAGAAGGCCGCCGCGATCACGTTGCTCGGCGACAGCCTGAAGGGATTCCTGCCGGTCGCGCTGTGCCATGTGCTCGATCGCTCGGAATTGGTGTTCGCTCTGGCGGGTGTGGCCGCGTTTCTCGGCCACCTCTACCCGGTGTTCTTCGGCTTCCGCGGTGGCAAGGGTGTCGCGACCGCGCTCGGCGTGCAGTTCGGCTGGGGCTGGATGATCGGCGGCGCGGTCGCCGCGACCTGGCTGTTCATGGCCAAGGTCGCCAACATCTCGTCGCTCGCGGCGCTCGTTTCGATGTCGCTTGCACCGCTCTACGTGTGGCTGTTGTGGCCATCACCCTGGCTGGTCGCGGCACAGGTGTTCATCACCCTGCTGCTGGTCTGGCGTCACCGCAGCAACATCCAAAAGCTGCTCAGCGGCAGCGAGGGCCGAATCAGCAAATCGCCCAGCGACAAGGGTGGCTAGCCACCGGCGGTAAGCTCTTGCATGGGCCAGCGCGGGCGGATGCCGAACCCGAGCGCCTCGTGCTCGCCACTGCGCAGGCGCTGCCAGCCGGCATAGGCGATCATCGCGCCGTTGTCCGTGCACAACTCGGCACGCGGGTAATAGGCACGACCACCGAGGTCGGCCATGAGGGCGTCCACGCGTGCACGCAGGCGGCGGTTGGCGCTGACACCACCTGCCATGACTAGGGCACGACAGCCCGTCTGCTCGATGGCGCGCCGGCACTTGATCGCGAGCGTGTCGACGACCGCATCTTCGAACGCGCGCGCGATGTCGGCGTGCAGCCGCGCATGTTCACTGGCCGGCAGCGCGGCCTCCTGCTCGCGCAGCGTGGTCAGGGCGAAGGTCTTGAGCCCGGAAAAACTGAAATCGAGACCCGGTCGGTCAGTCATGGGGCGCGGAAACTGGAAACGCTGCGCGTCGCCTTGCGCGGCCAGCGCGGCCAGCGCGGGGCCGCCGGGATAGCCTAGGCCAAGCAGCTTGGCGGTCTTGTCGAACGCCTCGCCCGCCGCGTCATCGACCGACTCACCGAGCAACCGGTAATCGCCGACGGCGTCCACACGCACGAGTTGCGTATGCCCCCCCGATACCAGCAGGGCGACGAACGGGAACGCCGGCTGGTCTGCTTCGAGCATCGGCGCCAGCAGATGCCCTTCCATATGATGCACACCCACCGCGGGCACCTGCCAGGCCCAGGCCAGACTGCGCGCGAACGCGGCACCGACAAGCAAGGCGCCGGCCAGGCCCGGGCCGGCGGTGTAGGCAACGCCATCGATCGCCGCCGACGGCAGATCCAGACGCGCGAGCAGCGCGCGCACCATCGGCGCCAGCTTGCGCACATGATCGCGGGAAGCCAATTCGGGCACGACGCCGCCGAAATCCGCGTGCAGCGCGATCTGGCTGTAAACCTCGTGCCCCAGCAGTCCCGCGCGGCCGTCATAAACGGCGACGCCGGTCTCGTCACACGAGGTCTCGATACCCAGTACTTTCATCTCTTTGAAACCTTTGCATTTTGCCAGTCGATGCACTAGTATTTCGCGCCTTTGCTGGCCGCAGCCCGAAAACCGTGGCTGTTGATACTATCCGTTTGTCGAACTGAGGAAGCAATGCCGCACGTACGCGTCAAAGAAAACGAACCCTTCGAAGTCGCGATGCGCCGTTTCAAGCGCTCCTGCGAGAAAGCCGGCGTGCTGGCTGAAGTCCGTCGTCGCGAGTTCTACGAGAAGCCGACCTGGGAACGCAAGCGCAAGGCCGCTGCCGCCGTCAAGCGCTGGCAGAAGAAGGCCGGTCGCGATGCCCGCCGGTTCGAACGCCTGTACTGATCCCGCCTCCCGATCGTGCTGAAACAGCAGATCACCGACGCGATGAAAGCCGCCATGAAGGGCGGCGACAAGCCGCGCCTCGGCGTCATCCGTCTCATGCTGGCTGCCATCAAGCAGCGCGAGGTCGACGAGCGTATCGAGCTCGACGACGCGCAGGTCCTCGCCGTGCTCGACAAGATGGTCAAGCAGCGCCGCGACTCGATCCAGCAATACGAGGACGCCGGTCGCGACGAGCTGGCCGCCGCCGAAGCAGCCGAGATCACGGTCATCCAGGATTTCCTCCCGGAAGAGCTTTCGGACGCCGAGATCGGCGCCATCATCGATGCTGCAATCAGCGACAGTGGCGCCGAATCGATGCGCGACATGGGCAAGGTCATGGCAATCGTCAAGCCCAAGGTGCAAGGCCGCGCCGACGTCGGCAAGGTCAGCGGCCTGGTCAAGCAGAAACTGGGCTGAACGCTACAGCATAATCCGCGTGCTAGCCTAGCGGCATGCCCGGCGCCATCCCCCAGCACTTCATCGACGAACTCCTCGCGCGTACCGACATCGTCGACGTGATCGGTCGCCGGGTGCCGCTGAAGAAGGCCGGACGCGAGTTCCAGGCCTGTTGCCCGTTCCACAGCGAAAAAACGCCCTCGTTCACGGTCAGCCCGACCAAGCAGTTCTATCACTGCTTCGGCTGCGGCGCGCATGGCACGGCGCTGGGATTCCTCATGGAATACGACCGCCTGAGCTTCCCTGAAGCGGTCGAGGAGCTGGCAGCGTCGCAGGGCCTGGAAGTGCCGCACGAAGCCGCCTTCGCGCAGGGTCCCGACCATCGCCCGCTGTACGAAATCCTGGAACAGGCCGGCAAACTCTACGAACGCCAGTTGCGCCAACATAAGGACGCACCACGCGCCGTCGACTATCTGCGCGGTCGCGGCGTCAGTGGCGAGATCGCCGCCACCTACCGCCTCGGCTATGCCCCTCCGGGCTGGGATCAGCTACTGAGCACACTCGGCAGCGACGACGCACACGTGCGCCAGCTCGCCGATGCTGGGCTGATCACCGAGCAGGACGGCAAGCGCTACGACCGCCTGCGCGACCGCATCATCTTCCCGATCCGCGACACGCGCGGCCGCATCGTCGGCTTCGGTGGTCGCCTGCTCGGTGACGGCAAACCCAAGTACCTCAACTCGCCGGAAACCCCGGTGTTCCACAAGGGCCGTGAGCTGTATGGCCTGTACGAGGCACGCCAGGCCGACGGCCACCCGAAACACCTGCTGGTCGTCGAGGGTTACATGGATGTCGTCGCCCTGGCGCAGTTCGGCATCCTCAACGCGGTCGCGACATTGGGCACCGCGACGACCTCCGACCATCTGGAAAAGCTCTACCGCGCCACCCCCGAGGTCGTGTTCTGCTTCGACGGCGACCGCGCCGGCCGCGACGCCGCGTGGAAGGCACTGCAGACGGCGCTGCCGTTGATGCGCGACGGTCGCCAGGCGCGCTTCCTGTTTCTGCCCGATGGCGAAGATCCCGACAGCCTGGTGCGCAAGATCGGTGCCGAGGCCTTCGCCGGCGAGATCGCCAGTGCGCTGCCATTGTCTACCTATCTGTTCGAGCAACTTTCGGCGCAGGTCGACATGCAATCGATCGACGGTCGCGCACGCCTCGGTG
This sequence comes from Gammaproteobacteria bacterium, assembly GCA_020445205.1. Classification (GTDB taxonomy): domain Bacteria; phylum Pseudomonadota; class Gammaproteobacteria; order Chromatiales; family Chromatiaceae; genus Thiosocius. The sequence continues at coordinate 3,576 of JAGRHA010000386.1, read as the reverse complement.
AACTCGCGCGGCCGCTGCTCGAGCGACTGCCGGGCGGGATGTTCCGCGACATGATGCAGCAGGCCTTGCACGAAAGAATCGGCCTCAATGCGCCCGTCGTGAGCGAGCCTGCCGCGCCACAGCCACGCCGTCGCCCCCCCGCACAGCGACCGGGCGGCGGCATCCCGCCGATCCGGCGTGCCGTGGCGTTGCTGGTGCAATGCCCCGACGTGGCAACACAGGAACTGCCGGGCGGCTGGGAACGAATGAACGCACCCGGCATCGAGTTGCTCTCGCGCCTCATCGACACGGTCAAAGCCCAACCCGGCATCTCCAGCGCCGCAATCGTCGAGCGCTGGGAAGACGCCGAGACGCGCCAACTGCTCGCCCGCCTCGCCGTACTCGAGCTCGGCGTGCTCGACGACAGCGCCGAACAGTTTCGCGGGACACTGCTACGCTTGTCACAACAGCAAAGACGCGATGAATGCGACGCGCTGCTGAGCAAAAGCCGGGAGGAACCCCTGTCCAGAGAAGAAAAACAACGACTTACGGAACTTCTACGCGCCACCGATGCCTAACGGGCCAGATTGTCGGAGTGGCGGGAAACGACCATTTCTGCTAAACTGCCGGATTCGTTTTTGCACCCTCGCGCTTGGGTAGTCGCCAGGCGGGAGGGTGTTTTTGCGTCGAACATTGAGGATCCAGATGGACCGCCAAGAGCAGCAATCCAGCATCAAAGACCTGATCGCCAAGGGTAAGGAACAGGGTTTCCTGACCTACGCGGAGGTCAACGATCACCTGCCGGACTCGATCGTCGATCCGGAACAGATCGAAGATATCGTGCGCATGATCAATGACATGGGTATCTCGGTCTACGAGTCGGCACCCGATGCCGAAGACCAAACCCTGAGCGACAACGCCGTATCGACCGACGACGACGCCGCCGAAGCCGCCGCTGCCGCACTCGCCAGCGTCGACAGCGAGTTCGGCCGTACCACCGATCCCGTGCGCATGTACATGCGCGAAATGGGGACCGTCGAGCTGCTTACACGCGAAGGCGAGTTGCGTATTGCACGGCGTATCGAAGACGGCCTCAACCAGGTCAGCGCCGCACTCGCCGCATTTCCGCCGGCGGTCGCGCACCTCATCGACCTGTTCGACCAAGTCGAACGTGAAGAGCTGCGCCTGACCGACGTCATTGTCGGTTTCGCATTGCCGGATATCGGCGACACGATTCCGAAGCCGGCGAAGACGGTGGCCGACGTCACGGGCGCGAAGTCCGATGACGACGATTCCGACAGCGACAGCGACGACGTCGACGACGATGATGACAGCAGCGATTCGGAACCCGAAGACAACGGGCTCGACCCGGTCCTCGTCGCCGAGCGTGTCGACGAATTGCGCAAGCAGTTCAAAGCGTGGAAGCGTGAGCTCGACAAGTCCGGCAACAGTGACAAGACGCAGAAGTGCTGCGAAAAGACCGTCACGGCGTTTCTCGAATTCCGCCTCGTGCCGCAACTGTTCACCGATCTCACGAACATGCTGCGCGACGTGGTCAATCGCATTCGCGAGCAGGAGCGCTTGATTCTCGACGTCTGCGTCAACGAGTGCGGCATGCCGCGGCGTGACTTCATCGCCACGTTCCCAAAGAACGAGACCAATCTCGAATGGGTCGCCGAACAGGCCGGCAGCAAGAAGCCGTTCGTCGGTAACCTGCAGGCGCGCGTCGATGACATCGTGCGTTGCCAGCGGCGTCTGGCCGAGATCGAAGACATCTGCTCGCTCTCGATCGGCGATGTCAAAGAGATCAACCGCCGCATGTCGATCGGCGAGGCCAAGGCGCGTCGCGCGAAGAAGGAGATGGTCGAGGCCAACCTGCGTCTCGTGATCTCGATCGCGAAGAAGTACACCAACCGTGGCCTGCAGTTCCTCGATCTGATCCAGGAAGGCAACATCGGCCTCATGAAAGCGGTCGACAAGTTCGAATACCGCCGTGGTTACAAGTTCTCGACTTATGCCACGTGGTGGATTCGCCAGGCCATCACGCGCTCGATTGCCGACCAGGCGCGTACGATCCGTATCCCCGTGCACATGATCGAGACGATCAACAAGCTCAACCGCATCTCGCGTCAGATGATCCAGGAGATGGGCCGCGAACCGACGCCCGAAGAACTGGCCAAGCGCATGGACATGCCTGAAGACAAAGTGCGCAAGGTACTGAAGATCGCCAAGGAACCGATTTCGATGGAGACACCGATCGGTGACGACGAAGACTCGCACCTGGGTGATTTCATCGAAGACCAGCAGGCCGTATCACCGGTCGACTCGGCAACGATGGAAGGCCTCGCCGAAGCCACGCAGAACATGCTGGCCGGACTCACGGCGCGCGAAGCAAAAGTGCTGCGCATGCGTTTCGGCATCGACATGAACACCGACCATACCCTCGAGGAAGTCGGCAAACAGTTTGACGTGACGCGCGAGCGCATCCGTCAGATCGAAGCCAAGGCACTGCGCAAGCTGCGCCATCCGTCGCGTTCCGACAAGCTGCGCAGCTTCCTCGACAGCGACTGAACGCCGTGATCAAAAAGGCCGGGTAAAACCGGCCTTTTTGTTATCATCCCCCACCCTGGCACCGACGACACTGCGGGCCCTTAGCTCAATGGTTAGAGCAGGGGACTCATAATCCCTTGGTTGCAGGTTCGAGTCCTGCAGGGCCCACCACTTCGCTGCGCTCGTGATGGACCGCTGCGGACTATCCCGGCCTGCGCTTTCGCTTCGGCGTTCAGCCGACCGCAAAGCTGCGCTTTGCCATCGCCCGCCTTCACCCTGCAGGGCCCACCACTTCGCTGTGCTCGTGATGGACCGCTGCGGACTATCCCGGATCACCTGTCCGCAGTGTTACTCAACCCGCGCTCGGCGCACCGCTATGTAGACGCACGACCGTCAAGCGTCGGCGCAACGCGCGTCCACGGATCCACGTGGCAAGTGACAGCAAAACACCCCAGAAACACTGTCTTGCATGCGTCATAGACGATGGTATAAGGGGATGCACGTGTTCTGCGGTCGGCCTGGCATAGCGCCGGCACCACCGCTCCGTCAGTCCCCAGCCAATCGAGAGAGTGCAAATGAGGAAAATTCAATCGCTATTCGTCATCGGCCTGCTTGGCTCCGTCATCGGCGCAGGCATCGCACAGGCGGCTCCCGCCGACCTGATAAAGAAGTGCGAAGGCTGCCATGGTGCAGACGGCAACGGTAGCGACCTGAACGTTCCCAATATCGCGGGCATGTCAGCCGTATATATCGGTGACACCCTGCTCGCTTACAAGGCTGGCGATCGACCGGGCATCAAATACAAGCCCAAGGATGGCGACGAGAGCGATATGGCGACCGTCGCCAAATCGCTGTCGGAAGAAGACATCAAGGCGGTCGCCGCGCATTTCGCGGGCAAGACCTACCAGATGCACCCGCAGGACGTCGATGCGGCCCTCGCCGCGCAGGGCAAACAGTTGTTTGCCGACAACTGCGACCGCTGCCACTCGGATGGCGGGACGATCGCGGAGGACGATTCCAGTCTGCTCGCAGGCCAGGGCAAACCGT
>JAGRHA010000385.1 GCA_020445205.1 Gammaproteobacteria bacterium | reverse complement strand
TGATATCCCACGCATCTATGGCAATGGCTGCCATCTCGATCACTTCAGCGTCACCCCCGCCGAGTGCAGCTTCGGCAAGGATGATGCGGATACGACGGTCGTGTTGTTCGGTGATTCACACGCAGCGCACTGGTTCCCGGCGCTCGAAAACCTCGCCCGACACAAGGGTTGGCGCCTGGTCTCGATGACGAAATCGGGTTGTCCATCCGTGGCCATCGAACCATTCAACGAGCTTCTGGGACGCGCCTATACCGAGTGTACGGCGTGGCACGACCGCGTCATCGAGCGCATCGGGCAACTACAGCCGAAATTGGTCGTATTGAGCAATAGCGGGAAATATGTCGACGACAGACCGGCGGGCGGCAGGCAATGGCAGACCGGTGTCGACGAGATGCTATCCATGCTCAGTGCGCCCGAAAGACGCGTGGTCATCATCAAGGACGTTCCACGGCTCGACGATAGTGGCCCCGACTGCCTGTCGCTCGCCGTGTGGAAAAGCCAGGACCCGGATCAGCGCTGCCGGGTACCCATGACCACGCCCAAAGAAAGCCTGACCGCGCAAGCCGAACGCGCAGCAGCCTCGTCACACCAGGTGCAGATCATCGACATGGACAACGCGGTGTGCCCTTCGCAACCGTGCCCGGTGTTCGCCGACGGCAGGGTGAAGTACACCGACGAGCACCACCTCTCGCGAACCTTCAGTGCCTACCTCGCACCACAGCTCGAGGCCGCATTGGATCGTCCCTGAGGGGGCGTCACATCACGGCCCGGGGAAGCAGTACCTGGCGAGACGTCGGCGACCGCCGCCGCCAACACCCCGTATTCGTCATATCGACTTTGCCATCGCGTGGCGAGTGGCGAGTGTCAACAGCACACGATCGTCGTAGCGACTGCGTTCGGCAACCTTTGCGCAACGCCGCGCGATCACGCCTGACGCTTCTTCAATACCTTATCGACCACTTGGCGGATTGCAGACAGGGTAATCTGCTCGGCACCATCCGGGCTGCCGCTGAACCGCCAGAGCAGGAACACGACCGCGGTAAACACGATGACGCCGAACAGCGCGTCAGCGATCAAGCGCACCAAGGCATAGTCGAGCATCCCGGTCGGCAGGGCCAACACGGCTGCATACATCACGACCGAGGCGATCAACGGGCGCCACAGGATCTCGACAAGTGCGAACACGGGGAGCGCTACAGCCCGGCGCGTCTCCATGTAGATCAGCGGCAGATAGATCAGCGGCGCAACGATTGTAGCTTGTGCGAGTCCGATGATGCCGCCGTATTGCAATCCCACCCACAGCACGGGCGCGGTGATCAGCAACCGGACCCACGCAAGCACCGCGGCCGACTTCTCGCGGCCGGTTGCGACCAGGATCTGGTTCACCATGGCCTGGGTGATTGCAAAAACGGCCGCGCCGATCGCCAGGTACTGCATCAGCGATGCCGCCGATGCCCACTGTGGACCGAGCAGGACCAATGTCAGGTCTGGGGCTACCGCCGATACACCGACGCCGATTGGGATACAGAAGAATGCGATGCCCGCGAGCACCTTGCGATACATCGCGGAGAGTTCGTCGGGACGATCGGCGAGGCGCGCGTAGTTCGGCAGCAGACCACGCCCCATCGGAATCACGATCTCGCTCGTGAACATGCGCGAGATCTCGCCCGCGAGCCGGTAAGAACCGAGCGTGGAGGCATTGCTGGTTCCCCCCACCATGAACTGCCCGATCATACCCAGCATGGTGTTGGCGGCACGAAGCGGGATGATCGACGCGCCGAAGTTCAAGTATTCCTTGTAGTGGGTCAGCGAGAATCGAGGGCGGTACGGGTGTACGAGATAGCTGATCACCACGCCAGCGATCTTGTCTGCCACGATGCCGATGACGAGTGCCCAGTAGTTGCGCAGGATCAAGGCCGCCGTAATCGTGGCGACGAATGAAACCACCTTCTTCCACACGTTGAAGCGGAAGTCCGCCGAGAACCTGAGTTCGCGTCGCAGCAGAATCGGTCCGATGCTTTCCAGGCCCTCGAGCAGCGAAGCGACGGCAAGAAAGTACATCACCGGGATGACGCGTGGCTCGGAAAAGTACAGCGACACAGGGTATGCGCAGATGACCAGAAGAACCGACGTCGAGATGCCCTGGATGACTGCCATGGTCCAGGCAGTATCGCAGTGCTCGCGATCGATCTCCTTCCTGCGGATGAGATTCATCGCCATACCGAACTGGCTCAATTCGAACAGGAAGTTCATGACCAGCATGCCCATCGCCGCGACACCGAAATCATCAGGGCTGAGGAGGCGGGCGAGAATCAGGGCACTGAAAAGACCGATGAAGCGGATGGCCCAGCGCATCAGCACGGCCCAGGCGATACCGCTCGCCATGCTACGCGCGGCGTCGAACAGTTTTGCCTGAGGGCGATCGGGTGTGTCGTCCTTCACTGGGTTAGGCCGCCGGACTGAGGGAAAGAGGGTGGGCTTCGGACATCGAACGGAGCGGCGATGTTACACGAACGCAAAGTCGCAAGCGATTGTTGCTCCCCGCCCGATCGTCGGCTGACGGCGATGCCTCACGACAGCGCGGTTTCTGCCACCGGCCCCTGCAGGCGCGCACGCCAAAACGCCATGCACAACCACACTGCGTCTTCGCTCCGCCCGGAGGCATACGACACGGCCGGTGTGTCGTTGCAGGGTTGTGTCTAGGGTTGCATTTCGCGGTCATGAATCGGGAGCGGCGGCACTGTGAAAGTTGCACTAGCGGCCTGCCATCACCTTTCTGTACGCCCTGGCGACGCTTGCCGTGACCGTACCCAGCGTCGTGGGCGATCAGCGGGGCATCATTACCGAGACCGCCGCGCGGTCGGTAACCCTCCCGCCCCAGGAACTGCAGGCAATGTACAGCGATGTGAACGCCATCCTGATCCGCCACCGTCACATGGCCGTCACACGTTTGACCCAATCGGTGATTCGACGCAGACTCCACAACGGTGCGGCAAAGGCTGCGGCACTCGGCGCCTCGGCACGCTGGTGACACTGGAGGCGAGTGACGGCCCCGGCGTGTCGAAGATCGACGGGTGGCAATACCGCGAGGGTTTCGTACAGCAAAAGTGGATACGCCAGACGCAGCTCGCGGACTTGCCCGCGAAGCATTACTCCAGCTCCTGACCCAGCCCTTCCACAACCATGCCCTGCTCACCCTAGGGCACGGTAGCGGCCCACTCTCGTCCGTGTTCACCCAACACGCCCGCAGCAACACGCGCGAAGCAAGCTGCGACGCCGTGCGTGTCGACGGCGACGTGGCGGACGCCCCGCCGCGCAGGTTCGACCTCGCCGTTCTGCCGCCTCCCGACGAGTGGCCGAGCGGCCAACGCGCCCGGCAGCGATGGCTGAGTTCGATCGCACACGGACTGACTGCCGAAGGCGAGATCCTGTTCGTCGCACCCAACCGTTTCGGCAGCAGACAGCTGCGGCAGCTTCTGCACGGCCGTGGCGCGGGCGCCGCGATGTCCATTCGCGGTTACAGGCATGTCCTGCGTCGCGCGGGTTTCCAGCATATCGAACTATACGGCCTGACCCGGGACCGTTCGGGGCTCGTGCTCAGCGCGCAACCGTTGTCGCCACCAACGAACGGCTGGTCGCCGATCCCTCCCAACAATTGGAAGGATAGGATCAAACGCAGGCTCAATCTCGACAGCGAGCTGCTGATCCGTGCCGCACGGCGGGCACCGGCGCCCTCGGTCATCGACCACATCCTGGAGACAATCGACCAGCAAGGGATTATCGAAGGCGCCACAGCGAGGATTCGCCGCCTGTTCACGACAGCCAAGGGCAAGGCGTTTCTACTGCTGGCTTCAGGCGACGACAAGTGGATCGTCAGAATCCCGCTCACGGCCAACGCTGCGGCCGCCACCCAGGACTACTGCGAGAATCTCGCCCACATCCGTGCCACTTCGGGCCCGTTGGACTGGTTGCCCGAAGTGTGTGGTGGTGGCGACGTCCGCGACTTTCATTTCCTGGTCGAGACTGCAATCCACGGCCGTGCGTTACCGCAGACCTTGGAACATCAGGGGCTGGGTCAATACCTGCCGCAACTGATCGAGAAACTGCAGCAGCTGACGCCCGATCCACCGCTCGCACAGCGACAGCAACTCGATGGAGAAATCTATGACGAATTGGTGACGACACCATTGCTGCGGGTGCTGCGCTTCGTGCCAGACCGAACGCTACACGATCGTGTCGCGCACTATTTCGACAGGCAGCTGCGCGGCCTGCACTTCACGCCGACGACGACGCACGGCGACTTCGGCGTACGCAACATTTTCGTCGAACACGGCAGGATCAGCGGCGTGATCGACTGGGACGATGCGCGCAGAAACAGCATCGGCGTACTCGACGGCATCAATCACCTGATCAGCGCCGAACTCTATCGATCGAGCAAACAGAACTACGCGCAGACGCTTTTCCGGCTTGCCTATAATGACTGGCCGGTCGCTGAGGAACGGGCATTCCTTGATTCGCTCTACCACGCCATGCAGGTTCTGTACAAACATCACGCAGGCCTGGTCTACCTGTATTGGCTGCAAGCTACGGACACGCGATTACAGGATACCGATAACCTGGCCGATGATATCGTCGAGCGTTATGTCACCGACGTGCTCGATGCCCTGGCGAAAGCGGGGAAGCTCTGACAAAACACGGCGCCATTAGTCGCCCACCGGATGTCGCCCGCCATTCGACACACCGGCAGGGAAACAAACGGAACTGCGTAGCCCCGAAAAAAATGCAAACCTCCTAACCAATGAACCCGACACACGACTCCACTGACATTGCACGCCTCGCCGATGTCACGCACCAAGCACTCGTCACGGCGATCGACAATGCCGCGGACGCACCCGAGCCGGACCACTACGTCGACACTTTCGGTTTTGCCGACGGCAGGGGCTACAGCACGATCACGCCCACCGCGTTGACGATGGAGCATGCACTGACGGCGATCGGCGACGACATGCGTATGCTGTACAACCGCCACCTGCTCGCGTGCCGGTTACGTGACTTCGACGTCGCGGCGGGAACATGCCGCTTGCCGGCATCCGTGGTCGCGTTGTACCCGCGAGACCTCGCGCGCATCGCCGCCCAGGTGGAGACGATGGGCCCGGATTACTTTCGCCTCGACAAGGATACTTTCGTCAAGGACCTTGCCATTCTCAGTCATCGACTGATCCCGGTTGGTGCCGAGTACGTCTTTCCCAACTCGGGTGTACCACTGTCGCTGTTACTGAGGAAGGGCCCCACGCAGCTGATCAAGGGCCTCAGGGCGTGCGTATTCGATGCAGGCGGCTTCCGGCCTTACTTCGAGCTGCACGCACATGTGCTCGCGTTGCAGGATTTCAATCCCGACGGATGGGATGCGTCCTACCAAAGGATGGCGGAATTGTTGCAGCTCAACCCGCATATCCGCGGCATCGTCAGCAGCAGCTGGTTCCTCGATCCTGCGCTCACCGACGTCAGCCCCCGCCTGGCTTACCTGCGCGAAGTACCCGAAGCGCACGGTGCGACATTGATGTTTTCGAGCGTGGACAAAGAGGGTTGCTCGGGCGCTCTCTCGAAATCGGCGACGCGTCGCAAGCTGTTCGACGAAGGCGCATACGTGCCGACGATCTACACGCGCATATGGCC
>JAGRHA010000384.1 GCA_020445205.1 Gammaproteobacteria bacterium | reverse complement strand
GGGCAGCGGGGCCAGCGCGATGCGTGCCTGCAGATCGGACCAGGTCAGTTCGGCTTCGAGCAGCAAGCGCGCGAGACTGCTGTCGCCACTGTCGTCGCGTTGCGTGGCGATCTCGAGGCGTGCCTCGTCGAGTGTGCCGAACGTATCCAGCGTGACCTGCTCGAGAAGGAACGCGAACGTCTCCCCCGTGGCGGTGCGGTCGAATGTCATGTGGCAGCGATCGATACCGAGCGTGAGCCCGGGCAGGCTCAGGCTGATGCCGGTTTCGCCCTGCAGCGAGAAAATCGCGTCGTCCTCGATACGGCCGCTGATGCCGAGATTGCTGACGCTCAGCTGGTAATCGGGGTGGCCGAGATCGAAGCTGACGTTTTCGCCGCTGCCGAGTGCCAGTGCCGCACGCAGCTCGTAATCATCACTGCCCGTATAACTGGCGAACAGTTCCAGGGCAAAGATCGCGTCGACGAACGGTACCCGCAGGTAACCGCGTGCGCCCAGTGCCTGCGGCCGGTTTGCGCGCACGACGACATTGAGGCGCTCGAGTGCGCAGGCCCACGCGGGGTCGAACAGATGGCCGAGCAGTTCGGTGCCGGCCGCATCAAAGGCCCCCAGCGTGTAGGCGACGGGCCAGGTCAGTTCGGCCGCGACCGCGATGCCCTGGTTGCCGAGCGCGATATCCTCGAGCTGGACGTGCAGACCCGGGAGGTCGGTGCCGAGCTGCTGCCAGGGAATATCCCAGTCGATCAGGGCAGCGGCGGCGTGGATGCCACGGAACGCGTTGTCGAAGCCGAGCGCCGTGATCGCGCCATCGACATCATCTGCGCTGACGACGAAGCGGCATTCCTCGAGCGCCAGTGTGAGCCCGCTGCCGACGATCGTGAACGGCGGCACACTGAACGAGTCCATGGTTGCGCTCAATGCAGGCGCATCGCTGATGGTGAAGCCACCGGCGATCTCGAACGAGAAGCCATCGACGGTCTCGGCCTGGCCCTCGATCGCGACGGGTTGCAGCAGCGGGTTGGCGATCGCGATACGCAGCGGGAAGTGCTGCACGCTCAGCATCTGCTCGGCACCGCCGAGCGTCAGCTCGCAGTAGATCAGCGGAGACTCGTCTTCGCTGTCGACGATGAGGCCGAGCCCGATGCCGTTCAGGCCGGGGATCTGGATGAACAGATCGTCCTTGATCGCGAGCACAAGGCTGTACGTGGTACTGCCGTTGTCCTCGATTGCCGAGCAGTCGCCGACGCGGATGCGGTCGAGGGTGTCGCCGAACAGCATCGACAGCGGCGTGGCAAAGAAATCGAGTCCCGTGAACAGCTCGAAATCTTCGGCGGCATAGAGTTCCGTCATTGCACTGTCCTTAGGCGTTGAGCAATTCGACGGCCGCGATCGGCACGAACGTCAGCGAGGCATCCGGCACGGCGATCTTGAGCCCGCCGCCGTAGATCACGGTCGATGCGAAGAAGTAGGGGCTGTGCAGCAACACCAGTTGCCCGGACGCGGCACCGAACAGGCTGACGTCGCCGGCGACACTGGCGAAATAGAAGAACGACATGTCGTCGAAGCTCAGCGGTTCGTCGATATAGAACTCGCCGCCGTCCGATTTGAGGTCGACGCCGAAGCCGGCGCTCTTCAACAGATTGGCGGTGTGCTTGTAGTGCTCGCTGCCCGGGATATCCGAGTCGAGGATCTCGAGCAGGCGCTGCACACGCGGGAAGCGACTCAGAAACTTGAGCTTGCGCAGCACACTGAGCAGGCCGATCGAGATGCCGAGCGACTCGTAGGCGAGATTTTTTTCCAAGGTATCGTTCTGCCCGATCTCCGTGTCGGGCAGCATGGTCAGCTTGCCGACACCGAGATCGATACCGATCGAGCGATGATCGTTGCCGCTCTGGTCATTGCCGCCATACGAACTGCCACCACCGGCCGAGAAGTCGATCTTCCAGAAGCGGCTGCGCGGTACGTTGGCGTCGGCGGGCGGCGGGAACACGACCTTGATGCGGTACGCGATCTCGACCCGCCGGTCGAGCGGGTTGTCGCTGTCCGCGGCGTCTGCGCCGGCGCCAGCACTGGCTTCACGCTCACCACGCCAGCTCACGCGGATATGTTGATACAAGGTGTTGTCGAGAGTCGGATGCTGATCGACCTTGAGCGCGAGGTATGCGGTCACGGCTTCGGCACGTTGTCGTGACAGCACGTCGTTGTAGGCGTCGGTGCCGGGATGGCTCGCGTACCCGGTAACGGAAAAGATCTTGATGTCCTTGCGCGCCGCGCGGTCGACGAGCACGTCGATGGCAGCGCGGTGTTCGTCGGCGAGCAGTCCCGGTTGGCCGTCGAACGGCAGATCGCGCAATACCATGCGGAAATGCAGGATCAGACCCTTGCCGTTGAGTTCGGCGCGGTGCGTCAGCGTGGTTTCGATGCGGCCCGCAAGGGTCTCACGCAATGCTGGTTGGTCCGTTGGCATCTCGAGGTCCGTGATTTGTTCTGTTTGTTGGGCGGGATGCGGATTCGTCTGTCTAAAGATAGACGACGACCTGCTGCACGTTCCGAGCCGCACGCGCTTGAGCTCAAAAGGTGCGCTTTGCGTAATCGGATGCGGTCATCTGCTCACTCCTGGTGCATCGCTAGCGAGATCCGTTACGTGCGAGCGACGCCACCCACTCCGGCATACGCTCTGTATGGACGTGACGATTGCCATCAAAAACAGCGGCTTGCGTACTGCCTGTCGTGGACTCGCCGTGGCTGGCTGGACGCATGGCACGCGCATTGCTTTGCAGAGAACAACAAGATCGGTTGATGCAGTTGTGCCGACCCAACGGCGGGTGGGCCAAACAACCGGTTCGCCGGATCCGTGAAAACGACACCGGCAAGGACAACGGCGTCCTACCGCGCAGCCAGTGAGCTGCGAGGTGGTACGCCTTTTTTTTTGTTCTGGATTTTCTGCAAATCTCGAGAGGAATGACAATGACCGAGCAAGACAACAAACTCACGCGCCGCGGATTCATCAAACGCACACTGCTTGCCGCGAGTGTGACGGCAGCGCTGTTGACGGTGGGCGCTCCGGTGTCGGCTGCCGTCGGTGAACCCGAGAAAGAAGACCTCAAGTTCGGCTTCATCAAATTGACCGACATGGCGCCGCTGGCGATTGCCTACGAGAAGGGTTACTTCGAAGACGAGGGTCTGTATGTGACGCTCGAAGCGCAGGCCAACTGGAAGGTGTTGCTCGACGGTGTGATCGACGGCCAGCTCGACGGCGCGCACATGCTTGCAGGTCAGCCTCTGGCCGCAACGATCGGCTTCGGTACCAAGGCGCACATCGTGACGCCGTTTTCCATGGACCTCAACGGCAACGGCATCACGGTATCCAACGAGGTGTGGGAGCAGATGAAGCCGCACGTGCCGAAGCAGGCCGACGGCAAGCCCCAGCATCCGATCAAGGCCGATTACCTGAAGCCGGTCGTCGACAAGTACAAGGCCGAAGGCAAGCCGTTCAAGATGGGTATGGTCTTCCCGGTGTCGACACACAACTACGAGCTGCGCTACTGGCTCGCGGCCGGTGGCATCCACCCGGGCTACTACGCTCCGCTCAAGGGCGACATCACCGGAACCCTCAAGGCCGACGCGCTGCTGTCCGTGACACCGCCGCCGCAGATGCCGGCGACGCTCGAAGCCGGCACCATCTATGGCTACTGCGTGGGTGAACCGTGGAACCAGCAGGCTGTATTCAAGGGTATCGGCGTGCCCGTCATCACCGACTACGAGATCTGGAAAGACAACCCAGAGAAGGTTTTCGGTATGACCAGGGAGTTCACCGAAAAGTATCCGAACACCACGGTGCGTGTCGTCAAGGCACTGCTGCGTGCGGCCAAGTGGCTCGACGACAACGACAACGGCAACCGACCCGAAGCGGTGAAGATCCTGTCGCAGTCGAACTACGTCGGTGCCGACTACGAAGTCATCGCCAACTCGATGACCGGTACGTTTGAGTACGAAAAAGGTGACAAGCGTGCGGTGCCGGATTTCAACGTGTTCTTCCGTTACAACGCGACCTATCCCTACTACTCGGATGCCGTGTGGTACCTGACGCAGATGCGGCGCTGGGGACAGATTGCCGAGCCCAAGGGTGACAGCTGGTACGACGAGGTCGCCAAGTCGGTCTATCGCCCGGACATCTACCGCAAGGCCGCTGAGGCGTTGATTGCCGAAGGCAAGATGTCGGCGTCGGAGTTCCCCGAGTTCGAGACCGAAACCGGATACCGCAAGCCGCAGACCGAGTTCATCGATGGTGTGACCTTCGACGGCACCAAGCCGAACGACTATCTCAAGTCGTTCGCGATCGGTCTCAAGGGTGACGAAGTGCTGTAAGGCCTTGGCTGCCGGGGCATCGCGTCCCGGCAGTCTTTGCAAGATGTCAGAGATGGTGGGAGAGATACGATGATCAGTGCCATTCGCAACCGCAAGACCTTTGACTCGAAAGTACTGGAGTCGGTTTTGGCCTATCTGTCCGGTGAGCGCCTGACCAAGCTCAGCGCACGCTTTGCGCACCAGGTTTTCGTCCCATTCGCGGCGATTCTGGTGTTCCTGATGCTGTGGGCAGCGGGCGCCCAACAAGTCCAGACCTCGCTTGGCGAGTTGCCCGGGCCTGCCAAGGTGTGGGAGCAGGGGAAGGCGCTGTACGGTGAACACAAGGACGAGCGCGCGCGCGAAGCGGACTTTTATGGGCGCATGCAGGAGCGCGTCGACAAGGCGATTGCGGAAGGCAAGCCGCAGGAGCGCATCGACAAGATGCGCGAGCGTCAGTACACGGGCAAGCCGACATTCGTCGATCAGATCTTCACCAGTCTGTGGACCGTGATGACGGGTTTCGCGATCGCCTCGCTGATCGCCATCCCCATCGGCATCGTGATCGGCATGAGCCAGACGCTTTACCAGGCGTTCAATCCCATCATCCAGGTGTTCAAGCCGGTATCGCCGTTGGCCTGGTTGCCGCTCGTGACGATGGTTGTGTCGGCGGTCTATGTCAGCGACGAACCCTGGTTCGAGAAGTCGTTTCTGAACTCTGCCATTACGGTGACCTTGTGTTGCCTGTGGCCGACGATCATCAATACTGCGGTGGGCGTGTCCGGGGTCAGCAAGGACCTGATCAATGTCAGCCGTGTGCTCAAGCTGAACTGGTTCACCAAGACCGCCAAGATCATCCTGCCGTCGGCGATCCCGATGATGTTCACCGGCCTGCGTCTGTCGCTCGGCATCGGTTGGATGGTGCTGATCGCCGCCGAGATGCTGGCGCAGAACCCGGGACTCGGCAAGTTCGTCTGGGACGAGTTCCAGAACGGCAGTTCCAACTCGCTGGCGCGGATCATGGTGGCCGTCATCGTGATCGGTTTCATCGGTTTCCTGCTCGACCGCGGCATGTTGTCGATGCAGCGCAGTGTCAGCTGGGACAAGTCGGCGGTGATGCGCTGAGCGCCAACGGCAAAGATTGCAAAGCAAGGCAAAGCATATGAACAGCTATCTCAATATCGACCATGTGAGCATCACGTTCCCGACCGACAATGGCCCGTTGAACGTGCTCCAGGATGTCAGTCTCAAGGTGGAACAGGGCGAGTTCATCTCGCTGATCGGCCACTCGGGCTGCGGCAAGTCGACCGTGCTCAACATCGTCGCCGGTCTGCTCAACGCCACGGAGGGTGGTGTGCTACTCGAGGATCGCGAGGTCACCGAACCCGGTCCCGATCGTGCAGTCGTGTTCCAGAATCATTCATTGCTGCCGTGGCTCAGCGTGTACGACAACGTGCGGCTGGCCGTCGACCAGGTGTTCAAAGGGCGCAAGACGCGTGAGCAGCGCGACCAGTGGACACGGCACAATCTTGACCTGGTGCACATGGGGCACGCACTCGATCGTAAACCCGACGAAATCTCGGGCGGTATGAAGCAGCGTGTCGGTATCGCCCGCGCGCTGGCCATGGAGCCGAAAGTTCTGTTGATGGACGAACCGTTCGGCGCACTCGATTCGCTGACGCGTACGCACATGCAGGACTCACTCATGGAGATCCAGTCGCGTCTCAACAACACCGTGATCATGATCACGCACGATGTCGACGAGGCCGTGCTGCTGTCGGATCGTATCGTGATGATGACCAACGGCCCGTCCGCGCAGATCGGGCAGATCCTGGACGTGAATCTGCCGCGCCCGCGTGATCGCCTGGTGCTCGCCGATGACCCGCG
>JAGRHA010000383.1 GCA_020445205.1 Gammaproteobacteria bacterium | reverse complement strand
GGATCACCGAACAGATCGGTAATGCAATCGCCTCGCATCCCGAGGGAAGCACAGATTCCCGGCACCTGGGGAAAGAGATCCGGTTCCCCGCTCATGAAATCCGCCCGCAACGCCTTGATCACACGCCAGTGATCATCCGACAGCGTGCGGATGCCGGCAGCTGAAGCCAGTTCAAACGCGATCGCCTCGCTCCAGGCATTGCCTTCGAGCAGATAGCCATCCACATCGGTGGACACGTTGTCGACATTGTCAGTGCTCATATCAACTCCTCGTCTTGCAGATCTCACGAGCTCGCCAGGCGAGTGCCGCCACGCGGCCCGAACAACCACCAGATGATGAGGCCGACGATTGGCAGCAAGATGATGAGCAGTGTCCAGAGGAGTCGGCTGGCCGTACTCGCGCCACTGTCGAAGATCTTGATGATGGCCCACACATCGAGTGCGAGCACGATAAGGCCGAGGAGGCCACCTACTTCGATACCCATGATTCTCTCCTTCGCACTATGCGACTGGGTTGTCATTGAATGGGTTGCCGGTCATGCCGAGGGCTGCAAGCGGACGTGCGTCATCGCCCCCGAGCGTACCGGTTGGTTGTTTGCGTCAAGCGACCGTGCGGGCACCACTGTCGTCACCGCCATAGGTCACGCCAGGGAGATACCCGGACACGATTGACTTGATCTCGTCGCGGCTGATCTCGACTGGGTTGACGATCATCAGGATCTCGCCAGCGTGAATCGCATCCTGCAGACGTGCGACTTCGTGAGCGGACACGGACTCGCCGATCAGACTCGACGCCCATGCCCCGAAAGCCGTGCGGGCAAGTGGCATGCCCATGAGAGCAGCGCCACCGGCGGCCAGGTCCTCCGACACGATCGCCGCGTCGAGACCGGCGAGGACACCCGCCTCACCGGATGCGACCGCGTTCCGCTCGAAGGCCTGCTCACTGCTGCCGAGCACGCCGATGTCGTGCGTCTTCACACCATGCTCCAGCAAGTCGCGACCGATGTTCTCCGCCTGCCCGACACTGGGGATCAGGAAATACATCTTGCTCATGGTCCTCTCCAATATGCGCTCAACAAGAGATCGAGCAAGGGCTGTGCCAGTGGTGGCGAGCACTGTGACAAGGCCACCAACGCTGCAGAAGGCCGTGCTCACGCAGCATACGCACGGCGTATTTCAGACGCGCTGGTGGAAATCTGCCGCCGCGACGCGCCGCCGTAACCGGCTGAAGACGACACACAGATTGACCGTCGACAGACGGTGGTCGATGCCCCGGGGGGGCGTCCTATCGGAAAAGAAAACGCTTTGACGATTTCAGTGAACGGCTCAATGACCACGCCGTCACGCGATGTCAGCGACGAAGGTGGAAAGAAGAATTGGGGGTCGGCCGGGCGCGATGTGCACAGCTGTATAGTGTTATCAGCGAGCGCCCGACCGACGTTAACGACTTGGGTATCGCGTTACTTGCGCGAAGAAACGATAGGCTGCATCGGCGGATCAAGAGGCTTCATCAAAGTCCTCGGTCTCGCGCGGATCATGCTCCTTGGCGCGTGCCGCAGCATCGCGTCGCGCCGCGTCGCCTGCGGGATCGGGTTGCCCGTCCAGCTTGCCTGCGGCTTTCGCTGCCTCACCCGATTCGACGAATTCCTTCGCCGCTTCCGTGTAGCGCTCGGCGGC
>JAGRHA010000053.1 GCA_020445205.1 Gammaproteobacteria bacterium | reverse complement strand
GGCAAGGCGCGGGAAGCGAAGTCGCTCGGTGAGCCTGAACCAACGCTGCGCAGCACGGCCCGGTTGGGGGTGCAGCAATGGTCCCGGTTCTCCACCAACGACATTGCGGCTTGCGCGTGTACGG
Organism: Gammaproteobacteria bacterium; assembly: GCA_020445205.1. Lineage (GTDB taxonomy): Bacteria > Pseudomonadota > Gammaproteobacteria > Chromatiales > Chromatiaceae > Thiosocius. Next base: position 11,259 of record JAGRHA010000053.1, on the reverse strand, counting down.
CGGGTACACTTCACCAACCGCACCTCGTAGGGTGACGAAATGGGATGCCGCGGCTGGTGCGGGCGTGATGTGAACAGGCGCGAATCGCCGCAACGGCGGCAGCCGCCCATGTGTCTGCGCTGTTGAACCACAGCCGGCCGCGTGCGACGGCCCTGACAGCGACGCGCTCCGCGCTGCACGTCAGCAGCGCTTGCGGACACGACGGCACGTCCGCCACGGCAACCGCGGTCGCCCACCACAACCCGACAGCGAGGTGAACATGGATCTTCACGAGAACTGGCCCCAGATACGCCACCTGTTCAGCGACGCCTTTCGCTCGTCCTTGCATTACGCCATCGCGACAGTGGATGAGAACGGCGAACCACACGTGACGCCGATCGGCTCACTCGTGCTCGGTCGGCCCGGTTCGGCGTTCTATTTCGAAAAATTCACGCGCCGGATGCCACGCAACCTGGCGGACGGCAGCCGCGTGTGCGTGCTCGCCGTCAACAGTTCGCGCTGGTTCTGGATACGTTCGCTGTTCGGCGGCCGCTTCCGCCAGCCCCCTGCAATACGGCTCTACGGTACCGCCGGAACGCTCCGCGCCGCGACGCCGCGTGAGATCGCGCTATGGCAGAAACGCGTGCGCCCGCTGCGCTTCAGCAAGGGTCACGCGCTGATGTGGCGCGATATGGACCAGGTACGCGAGATCCATTTCGATCGCATCGAACCGGTCAATATCGGACCGATGACGGTTGAGTTGTGGACGCACCTCGCGCCACCACAAGAATCCGCGTCGCGCTGACTCACCCTGCCAGTCGCATGAATACGGCACCACCGTCTCGGTGACCGACCTTCGGAGCCATTGATGTTTTTCACTCTGCTGATCGTCACCTTCCTGCTCGCGAGCGCGGTATCGTACGGCGTGGTGCGCACCTTTGATACGGCGGTCGGCAAGATCTTCGAGCGCATCATCCAGGACGAGATCGCCGCCGTCTGGCAGCGCTATATCGCTTTCGCCGCTTACGTCGTCGGCATCTCCGGCGGTGTGCGGATCTATCAACTGGAGCGCTACATCAGCGCGCCGCACAAGGACACCGACGTACTGGTGCTGAACGCAGAACGCTGGACCCTGGAGATCTATCGCACAATCATCGAGGCTCTGCAGAGCCTTGCCTGGATGTACCTGGTGGTGTTCATCTTCGCGCTCATCGCGTATGTCGTCGTGCGTGGCTTCGAATTACGCCATGCCCGAGACGAAAACCGCGACAAGGACTGACCCGGTTCAACGCCCGGCCCGTCGCCGCCCACCGAGCGAACCGAGCAACAAAAACACCAGGACCAGGATCAGTGGAACGACCGATGCGTTGACACTCGCAGCGCCGTTGCTCATTGCCGCACCAAGCCCACCGGCACAGAACAGTACGAACATCCCCTTGCCGATCCGCACGAGCGCGCGCGAAAGACGATCGTAGCGGGCGTCTGCCTGGCGTCCGCCGACAGCATGCGCCGACGGCGTCGGCCGCCATTCACCGCGGCGGATCGCCATCAATGCGGCGAAGTCGTCTCCTTGCTCGACGATCCGTCTCGCTGCATGGACGCGCACGAGGACGTCGACGAGTGACAGGCCGGGATAATCGCGCCGGATCTCGCCCGCGATACCCGGCATCAGCAGGCGCTTGCGATAGCGCAGGAAGATTTCGCTGCCGACAATGTCCAGGCGATCTGCCCAACGCGGCCGGTTTGTCATTGTCTGTCCTGTCATCCGAGCACCCTCCCCTTGAGACGATGGGTGCAGTGTGCGGCCGCTTGTGGCTCACCGAGTGAGCCAGTAGTAAGGTTTCAATATCCCCACACCGTCAGCCCGGCTTCGCGCGCATGAGTCAGACCGAACGCATCCACCAGATCGTCAGCCTGCTGGAAACCAGCCGCCACCCCGTGCCGATCGCCCGCTTCCTGGACGAGCTCGAAATCTCCCGGGCGACCTTCAAGCGTGATCTCGAGTACCTGCGCGACCGCCTCGGCGCGCCGATCGTCTGGCAACGCAGCGAAACGGGTCGTCCCGGCGGTTACCGACTGCAGGGCGATGGCGGTGACGCGAGTGGTTTCGCCCTCCGCGGGCTGTGGTTCAACCAGAGCGAGATCTACGCGCTGCTCACCATGCACCGGCTTGCCGGCAGCATGCAGCCGGGGCTGCTCGCGGAGCAGTCGTCGTCGCTGCTCGCACGCATCACGCACCTGCTCGGCACGGCCGATGACGACCCACAGGCGATCCTGGATTACATCGCCATCGTGCAATCGGCAACGCGACGCCGTCCCAGTCCGTGGTTCGAACTCGTCGCGCGCGCCAGCGTGCGTCGACGGCGTCTCGACATCACGTACTACACGCGCAGCCGCGATGCCACCTCGCAACGCGAGGTATCACCACAACGCCTGCTGCACTATCGCGAGAACTGGTACCTGCTCGGCTGGTGCCACACCGTACGGGACCTGCGGCTGTTCGCGCTCGACGCCATGCGCAGCGTCAGCTTGCTCAAATCAGCGGCGCGCGAGGTCGGCGCGCAACGCCTGTCACGCGCCCTCGGTGAAGGTTTCGGTATCTTCGGCGGCGCTGCACGCCGCCGCGCGGTGCTGCGATTCTCGGCCGAAGCGGCGCGCTGGATCGCGGATGAGGTCTGGCATCCACAACAGCGCCTGCGCAGCGAAGGCGACCACCTGATTCTCGAACTGCCGTTCAGTCACAGCCGCGAACTGATCATGGAGGTACTGCGGCATGGCCACGATGTCGAGGTCGTCGAGCCACAGGCGCTGCGCGATGAGATACGGCAGACGCTGGAACGCACGTTGGCGCAATACGCCAAGCCTTGACGAGCGCGCGACCATGCGCCGCATTCGCCGCGGGCACAAACCCGCGCCGCTGACGATCAACCGGGCAGCAGACCGATATCGTCGAGTTGCGGCAAAGCGTGTTGCGACACGCCCTGCAATTCACCGCACATGCCGAGCATGTTGGCGCTGGCACGTTCGATCTGTGTCTCGCGTTTCTTCCACAGACGCAACATCGCGGCCTTCTCCTTTTCCAGGTCGTCGCGCATCTGCTGATAGGTTTCGACCACGGCGCGTACCTTCTGTGCGAACTGCGTACTCGTGATGTAGTTGTACAGCGCTTCCATCGACTCACCCTTGCCGGCCGTCACCGATTTCTGTCGCTGCGACTCGATCAACACCGTGCGCAGCGCCTCGGCGAGTGGCTTGACCAGGTCCGGACGCACCAACCAAACGCCCTCGTAGACCAGCATGGGTTCACCGACACCCGCAGGGAATGCGGTACTCACGAGGACCGCGAGTTCACCCGCCGAGGCCTGCTGATCCTCCTTGAGCTTTGCGACCCAGGCGTTGGACCAGTTCTCGGCGCGCTTGGTCTCCCAGACGATGCGACCGCATGCCGTGCCGGACCGCAGCCTCACCGTCTGGATCACGTCGGCGCCGCGCGCACCCTTGCGTACGGGCTCCACGGCGTCGAACGGAAACGCGCTGCCGAGCAGTTCTTCGAGTTCGAGTTCCAGCACCTCGCCCTGCAGCTGCTGCGAACCCTGTTCGAGCTTGCGCTTGAGGTCTTCGTTTGCCTTCTGCGCGTCATCGATCTTCTTGCGCCACTCGGCCTCACGCAGACGGAAACCCTCATTGATCGAATCCTCGATCTTCTTGCGCTCGCGGTCGACCTGGCGCTGCACCTCGAGGCCCAACGCCTTGTGACGCTCTTCGAGCTCGGCCTTTTCCTTGCGCAACGCCAGCTCCGCATCGCGATAGCTCGCCAGCTTCTCGTCCTTGGCCGCGAGTTCCGCCTTCAACAGATTCGCCTCGCCGAGTGCGTCGCTGCGTGCACGCTCGACAGCCTGCAGTTGCGCGGCATCGGCCTGGGCCTTGATGCGTGCGTGTTCGGCCTGACTGTCGTTGAGCCTCTGCTGCAGCTGTGTCAACTGCTCGCTGAAGCGGCGCGTCGCCGCGCGCTCGGCCTCACCGGCCAGCGAGTCACGCAGCGCCCGCCGCTCCTGCGCGAGCATCGTTTCGTACTCGGTTTCGTAGCGCTCGATGAGCTGGGTCGCAATGGCATCCTGCAGCACGAATGCCTTGCCGCAATGCGGACATGCCACTTCGGAAAAAGCGTCGACGATAATCTTTTTTTCCATTTCATCCTCCGCGGCCGTGCACGCGACGCCGCATCGCGTGTCAGACCCGGCATGCAGCATAGTCGGAAGACAGGCTCACCCCGTGAGCCCGTTACAGGCTTGCCGTGGTTCAGGGTCGCCGGTGGTACACGTGATCGAACAGGGCCTCCAGGCGTTCGTGCTCGCCACGCAGACCATCGATCACCTCTTTTGCCCAGTCGAAATACTCGCGACAGCGCTCGATCGGCCAGCCGGCGGGTGGACCGTCGATGACATCGCGCAGGTTGCAGATCTTGTCAGCGAGCTTGACCGCACGCGCCTGCGTCGACAGGCGTGGCGCCCGTTCGACCTGCAGTTGCTTGCGTACCGCTCGGGTCAGCGACATGTCGTCGGTGACTTCCTCCACGATCATGCGCACGACGGCACCGAACGCGTTCTCGATCTCGGCCGCCGTGGTCTCGGTGTCTTCGATGGTGTCATGCAACAGGGCCGCGACGATGGTTTCGATGTCGGCGATTCCACCCTCGTTGACCAGCACGTCGGCGAGCGCCAACGGGTGATTGATGTACGGCGAAGCCGCTTCATCCTTGCGGCGTTGGTCCCGGTGTCGCATCGCGGCAAAGCTTGCCGCTCTTACCAGCACCGCCAGTTCCGCTTCGTTCACGCCAACCTCCGCAATCTCAATCCAGGTGCGAGCATAAGTCAGTGGTTCCGCTGAGGACCACCGGGTACCACCCCGTGCCCATTTTCACACACCATGCTGACGCCCGCCCGCCTCTGTCAGCCGCCGGCAGAGGAGATGTTCCACACCCGGGCTGCCGGCAGCGCCGCAGGACCCCGCCTGTAAGCCAATGGACCGCAAAGGCGGGCGATTTTCCTACACGCCCGCGCGGCCCTTGCCCCGTGCCCTCCGCGCCGCGTAGCGCCACACTTGGCACACGGCAACGCCTTGGCAGGAGAGTGTCCATGGCCCGCTTCATCGCGCCAACTTACACCGTGGTGTTGTGTGTCGGTGTCATTACCGTGCGCCTGGGCCTGCACGAGCTCAGTCACTGGTTGAATGGTTGAACGTGCACCGAGACACAGATCGGCACCGCACACACTGCGCGGCATGCTGCGTGTCGATACACTCGGTCACGCCAACGACACGCTCAGTGGACAGGGCACGACACATGCCGATGCCGACAAACGCGGGCCACCGGGCACCGCACAGATGCGCGACCGGGGAGCAGGCAATCGCTGTAACGGGGAGATTACCGGGATGTACGAGACACGGGCACGGTGTACCGCGTGGCTATGGATGGTGGCACTGCTCCTGCCATTGGGCGCAACTGCCGCGGACTGCGAACCCTGGGTGGGCAGACTGACCTCCTTGCAGGGAAGCGTCGACGTCCAGCGTTATCACAACGCGCAATGGCAGGCCGCCGAACTGGGCCAGAAATACTGCCTCGGCGATCGCATCCGCGTCGGTGCCGATGCGCGTGCCAGCGTCGAACTCAGCAATGACACCGTGCTGCGCCTCGACCAGCGTTCCACCCTCGTCTTTCCCGAGCCCTCCGCCGACAGTGGTTTCTCGTTCGTCGAACTGCTCGAGGGCGCTCTGCATCTCATGAGCCGTATCCGCGGCCAACTCGAGATCCGTACGCCGTTCGTCAACGCCGGGCTCGAGGGCACCGAGTTCGTGGTCCGCATCGATACCTCACAGACCCGGGTCCTCGTCATCGAGGGCACCGTTCGCGTGAGCAACAGCTACGGCACGTTGCACATCAGCGACGGTCAGGCCGCCTCGGCAAGTGCCGGCAGCGCGCCCGTGTTACGTCTCGATCTGCAACCGAGTGACGCCATCCAATGGGCGTTGTTCTACCCGCTGACGATCGACGCTGCGAGCGACGACATCCACGTCACGGCGCAACGCCTGCTGCGCACAGGACGTGTCGCCGATGCCGAGGGCCTGCTGCGCGACCACTTGCACAGTCAGCCCGACGACAGCCGCACCCTGGCATTGTCGTCGATCGTCGCACTGGCGCAGAACCGGCATGCCCAGGCGCTCGACCTCGCACAACGCGCGGTGGCAGCGGAGCCATCCGCCGCCGCGCTGATGGCGTTGTCGTATGCGCACCAGGCGGCGTTCGATCTCGCGGGCGCGCGCGCCGTGATGCTGGATGCGACGACGCGGTACGCCGACGACGCCTTGCTGTGGTCACGTCTGGCCGAGACCCATGCGGCGCTCGGCCTGCACGACGCGGCTCGCCGCGCTGCACAGCGCGCCGTCGAACTCGACCCGGCCCTGTCGCGCACGCAGACTGTGCTTGGGTTCGCCCACCTCAACACGCACGCGTTGCAGGCTGCACATACTGCGTTCGAACGCGCCATCGAACGCGATTCCAGCGACCCGCTGCCACGGCTGGGTGTCGGACTTGCCCACATCGCCGATGGTCAGCTCACCGCTGGCCGGCGCGAGATCGAGGTGGCCGTGAGCCTCGACCCGGACAATGCGCTGGTCCGCAGCTACCTCGGACGTGCCTACGCCGCCGAGGGCCGCGACGACGAAGCGGCGACACAGCTGCGATTGGCCCGCCAGTTCGACCCGCTCGATCCCACGCCCTGGTTGTACGACGCGCTGCGCAAACAGGCCGACGCCCGTCCGATCGAGGCCATACTGGACTACGAGCGCTCCGTCGCGCTCAACGACAAGCGTGCGGTCCTGCGTTCGCGTCTTACCCTCGACGACGATCTCGCCCTGCGTCATGCGGCGATCGGCGCCACCTACGCGTCACTCGGACTGCGCAGCCTCGGCAAACGGCATGCTGCACGCGCGCTCGCGGCAAATCCCGGCAACGCCGATGTCCACGCGCTGATCGCCGATCTCGCCCGTGATCAGCCGCGTCTGGGCATGGCGCGCATCAGCGAGCGTCTGCAGGCACAGATGCTGCAGCCACTCGCAGCAGCGCCCGTGAGTGCCTCGGAGTATCTCCTCGAACGCGAACGCACCGTGCGCGCGACGCACTACACGACCGGTAGCAGCGACTACAGCGGATTGTTCGATGCCCGCCCCCCGCGCCTGCAGGCCAGTGTTCTGGCCGGCAGCGACAATGCCTTCGGCAGCGATGTGCTGTACGCCGGGCGCATCGACAGGCTGGCCTATGATCTCGGCTACTTCCGCTTTGATACCGACGGCTTTCGCGAGGGTGCCGATGTACGCGACGAAGGCCGCAACGGCTTCATCCAGCTGTCGCTCAACGAAGCCCTCGCGTTGCAGCTCGAGGCACGTCACACCGAGAAGCACCACGGCGATCTGCGCCTGGGTCTGCACCCACTCGGCGCGCCGGACCGTGAACGCCGCAGCATGCAGAGCGACGTGTTGCGTGCCGGCGCGCGCGTACGGCTGGGCGACCGTTCCGTGCTCCTGCTGTCGGTTGCGCAGGAGTCGCGCAGCGAGAACGAGAGCCGCGTCGGTGCCGTGACGAGCCGCACCATCGACGACGACCTCGACGCCACGATCGGTGAGGTGCAGTGGCAACACCGACGGGAGCAGGTGCAACTCATCGTCGGTGGTGGCATGCGTGATATCGACCGCGACAGATACCAGGAGTTCAACATCCTGTTTCCGTTCCCGTTCTCGATTCCGCTGCGTACCGAAGACGACATCAAGTCCAAATCGCTGTACACCTATCTCAACTGGTTTCCCAGTGATGACCTGACCCTCACCCTGGGGGCGAGCCGCGACAGCCACGAGGACAGCAATGCCGGCAACGAGATCATCTTTCACCGTGTGAATCCGAAGCTCGGCTTGCAGTGGCAGCTGTCGCCTGCCGCCAATCTGCGCGCCGTGTATCTCGAGACGACCAAGCATCCCCTGGTTGCGGAAGCGACGCTCGAACCCACCCAGGTCGCCGGTTTCACACAGATGTACGACGATCCGAACCAGACGATCTCACGCCTGCAGGGTGTCGGTATCGACCTCGATCTCGGTGAGCACCTGGCGATCACGGTCGAACAGACCGAGCGCAAGACCGACTTCGTCGCCGTGAATCAGTATTTCACGGAAAAGCATCTGCACGCCGTCATGACGGCGATCCTCGGCATGCAATGGACGGCCAGCGTCGGCTACGATCGCGTGCACGATCATGTCGTCGACGCGCTCGGTTTCGAACTCGAGACGACGACATATCCCATCACCGTGAGCTATCGCTCGCCCGCCGGCTACTTCGCCGACATTGCGTGGACCACGTTCGACCAGCACTGGCAACCCGTGGGGACGCCCGCGGTCGATACGCGCTTCGACGCACTCAATCTCAGCGGTGGTTATCGCTGGAACCGCGGGCGTTATCAGATCCGGTTCGGTGTCGACGACTTGCTGGACGACGTCGAGGAATACCGTGATGACCGTCACAAAGTGAATGATCAACTGAACGTTTATCGCCCGTTCATTCCGGGCCGCAGCATTTGGGGTAGCATTGCCATCGCATGGGATTGAGAATCGGATCGCAACGATAAGCGTGGAAACGCGGTTGTTACGGCTTGACCGAAACCCGCATCACAACAAGCGCACCGGGGAGAACCTGCAATGAACAACACGATCATCTTCATCGCCGGAATCGGCGCAATTGCCGCCGGCTATCTGATCGCCATGGCGGTCGCCGCATCGTTTATCGACAACGACTACCTGTGTGTGTGCACAGGCAAGACGGGTGGTGACGGGGCCCAGGAAATCATCATGGTGCCGGTCTTGGGCAGCGGCCAGTGTCCACACCAAAACCGCTACAACAACCTGTTCTGCAGCTGAACGCGCTTCGGCGGGCAAGGTGTCCACACCGCGCCCGCTGGTACATCACGTCATCGTGTCGATCTGTGCGATGAACCAGCGGGTGACGGTATCGTCCTTGCGCAACGCGAGTGCGTCCGCGAAGGCCTTCTGTGCCGCGATCCTGTCACCCGCTTCGTAAGCGGCAACACCGGCATCGAAGTGGGGCAACACCTCGGCCCACACGTGACGCACGTCGGCGCTCCGGCCCAGCAGTTCGTGGACGACGAGCGGATTACGCCGACCGGGGAGCGAGAAGCTGCCCAGGCGTCGCGTGACGACATCGTCGACACCTTCCACCACGCCTTCCGATACCAGCAATCGTGAACCCAACCGCTTGCTCAACTGTTCGAGACGCGAAGCCGTGTTGACGATATCGCCGACCGCACGGTGCTCGTAATGATCCGCGGCACCCACACGCGCCAGCGTCATCGCACCGCAATGCATACCGATACGCGTCGGCAGTGATACACCGAAGCGATTCACCTTGTTCCAATCCGCCGTCGCCCGATCGATGGCCAGTACCGCCCGACAGGCAGCAGTGCGCAGCGCGTGCGCATCCAGCCGCGACGCCCAGAACGCCATGACCGCATCACCCTTGATATCCGAGACCTCGCCGCCAAAAGCCGCGACCTGCTCGATGATCACCCCGAGGTAGTCGTTCACGAGGTCGACGAGTTCATGCGATGGCATGTGTTCGGCAACCGCCGTATAGCCCTGCGCATCAGTCATCAGGCACACGCCGTACACGGTGCGTCTGTCGTCGAGCGTCCTGTAACCCTGTTCGACGAGGCGTCGCATCGTCGACGGTGGCAGGTAGTGGCCGAACGTCTGCTGGATGCGTTCGAGATCGCGATGTGCCAGACGGTTTTGCCACAGCAACGAAGTGAGCACGACCAACGGGGTCATCACGACGAGCGGCACGAACAGCGGCAGCCACAGGTATTGGGTGCTGAACAACGTCACCGTCATTGCGATATACGCCGCTGCCATCAAGCCGAGCAATGGCAATGCGACTGATGCGCGCAGCAGACGTAGCAGCAGGCCGCTAAGCGCACCCCAGACGAGCAGCACCGGCACAGACCAGGTGAATCCGAGCGGCCGGATGCTGCTGACATCGAGGAGATTCGCGAACGCCGTGGCCAGGATTTCGCTGCCACTCAGATCGAGTCCCGTCTCCGGATCCGAATAGGCGGTGCGGAACTCATCGCGCAACTGCCACTGCACGGGGCTGGAAACGCCGACAAATACCGCCTTGTCGGCAAAGCGCTCGCGCCCCGCGGGCCGCGCGAGCAACGCCAGGGCATCGTTGTAGAACACCGTGGGTATCGTGTGTGCGGGGCCGTAGTAATTGAAGGTTCGACTGGTCGGTGGCGCGAGCGCGGCAAGCATGCTGTCGAGTGCGCCTACCGGCGGCGCAGGACGCATATCCCCTGCCGACCGAAGACTCCGCTGCAGCGCCGCACGCGCCTGTGACGGGCTGGCCGACGAAATGACGCTCAGCAGACTCGAGGGGGCGCCGGCAGCGGCATCTTCCGCGCCACGCCTGATCAGCGCGGCATAGTCGGCTTGCGCGAACAGCGCCAGGCTGACGAGTGGCAACGCCGGCACGCTGCCGGCATTCTCGTCGAACGTCCAGAAACTCGCGACACTGTCGGGCACCTTCGGCAGAGTGAACGGCCCGAGCCCGCCCGCCGCTTGCGCGATCGCCGGCGCCGGTGGTGACCGCTGTTGCACGACCACGGGCAGACGCGTGCCGTCATGCTCGACGTCCACCGGCTGCTGCTTGTCGAGAAACTCCAGCAACGCGACATTTCCGGCCTTACGCAAGGCGTCGGCAAACGCCGGGTCGTGATCGGCGTGCGGGAGCTTGAAATGCAGGTCGAACGTGATCGCACGAGCCCCCGCCGCGGCCAGACCTTGGACCAGCCGCGTATGCAGCGAGCGCGGCCAGCGCGATGTGTCGTACGGCACGCCCAAGGCATCCGAGGACGCCTTGTCGATCGCGATCAGCACGACCTCCGGGGGCGGCGCCACAGGGCCTCGCAACATGAACAGCCACGTCAACCCGAAACGCTGCTCCATCGCCCATCCCCACGGCGAAGCGAGCAGTAAAGCGGTAGCGATAGCCGTGGCACCACCGATGACCATCGCTTGATATATCTGTCGCCCGGCGCGGACCATCGGTATCTGTTCCCCAAGACCACGACCAACGTCGGCACCGCGGCCGGTGCCGTCTCTCGCGAGTCTTGCCCGAATGATCGCGTCCCGCAACCGCCAATCGCCGGTGCGCGCTTGCCCACGCAG
>JAGRHA010000382.1 GCA_020445205.1 Gammaproteobacteria bacterium | reverse complement strand
TCAGCGAAGGCAGTCGACCTGCCAGCGTCTTCAACGACTCGGCCTCTTGTGCGTCAGCCATCGACTGGAGTGGCAGTGCACCACCGTGGTACTGAATTCGTTGTGACATGCGATAGATCTGTGTCGTTGTGATTCACGGAATGCCGTGCGCAGATTCTGCGTGAATCACTTTGGGAATGAAAGCGCCCTAGCGGGCAGGCCACCACCTTACTGCAAACGTACCGGCGCGGAGATGACAGTGGCATCGCCACCAGCGTAACCAGGCATTGAGCGCTGGCGGAAGAACAAGGTGCGCGCTTTGAGCGATGCGTGGTGCACAGATGTCAATCCACCCGCCCCCGTTCGCTGCGACGTCAGGTCCGCAGCCACCCAGATACCCGGCGACGGCTACGGAACCTGTCCGCCGAACAGCCATCAGACGACGGCAGCGAGTTCCTGCTCATCCATCTCCATCACCTCGTGCTCGAGCAAGGCGATGGCTTCCAGCAGTGTGTGTGACACCGCCACCAGTTTATCCATGAGCTCCTCGGCCACCACCTGGTGCTCCTTCTTGAGCTTGGCCGACGACTTGAACAACTTCTGCAGTGCGCTGCGGTCGTCTTCGCCGAACAGCAGCTTGAAGACCTTCATATAGATCTGATGCAGCATCTCGTGTGGCGCTTCGATCGCCGCGTAGGAACTCAGCGTCGACAGCATCTGGCCGGAGCCGTAATACCAGCGACCGAACTTGCAGTCGGTGTGTATGACGGGCACGTGGTTTTGCTCCACACCTATGCCCGCGATCAAGGCCTGAGCATAGGACCGCCACTGGATGTGCGCCGATTTGGCGTGACGGAGCTGGATGAGTATGTCTTTCTTGTCCATTGCAACTCCCATGGTTTCGACGTAGACGACGGCGCCGCCGACCAACGTCCCTTCTCGGCTCGGGGAGATTCACCGTCAGGTCAGGCAGCGACATGCGCCTTGACCAACACAAGTTAACGGTTAGCGGCGAAAAACCTGAAACGACGGGCGGTGGTGCGAAGCCGGACGCGCGGCCTGCGCGTCCAACGCCATTTCAGGTTGCGTATGAATATGTCGAGCGGAAAGGCATCCCGTGTATCACTGGTGACCCGGGTACGCACTGGTGCCGCGCGCGGATCCTTGTCTGTGCCGGAAAGCGCCGTACGCTCCACCTGCCAGCCAGGCAGAAACGGCAGGTGATCTGTCGCCATGGGTATGGCGAGGGCCTCTGACATCACGCGCAAAGCACCGCCAGTACACATACCATGAGGCCGTTAACCGTTAATAGATGGGGCTCGCGGCTCCAACAAGAAATAAAGTTTCCAGACCGCCCGCCGAGATAGGTCTGCGTACCCGCGACATAATAGTGTTACTTCATCGACACGCCGTACGACTGGACGAGATACGACCCGCAGGCGCATGCACGCAAGACTCTCCATCAATCAGAAGATCTGGGCCGGACTCTGCCTCAACCTGGCCATTCTCGTCACGATCTCGTCGCAAGCACTGTTCAGCTTCCATCGCACCGAAAGAGCGCTCGACGAAGTCGTGGGACAGATTCAACCCCTGGTCGTCGACGTACTCCATCTGCGCTACGAATTCGAAGAGCTGTCGGAAGAACTCGGGCTGTTCCTCCTGACCGAGGAACCTCAGTATCGCGACGAGTACCTCGAGATCTCGCTGAAGCTCGCGCGCAGACTGGAAGACTATCCGTCGCATCCCCTGATCCGCGAGGATCACGACGCCCAGCTCGTCGCCGAAAAGCTACTTGCCGATTTCGACAGGCATCGACAGCTCGCCGACCAATTGCTGCCGCTCGCCACGGACGCCGATCTGAAGTACCCGGGAGTCGCGGTCGCCACCGCGCAACTCAACCCGATCGGCGAGAACCTCAGGACGCTGGCCGGCGAAATGGTCAACGCCGTACGTGACGAGGAGGTCGATGCGCACCTCGCCCGCCACGTTGAAGATATTCGCTACCTGTGGGCCAACGTGATGCTGCAGGTGAGAGGCTTTATCTGGTATCGCGACCAGGCGTCGGCTGCCAATCTGGCGACCTACCTCGACCACCTGCCGCAGGCGATCGAGGCCGTCCGTCGCCGCACCGATCTCCCCCTGACCCTCGAAAATGCAATAACGCAGTTTGCGGCACAGTTCGACGCATTCCTGCCGCCGCTGCGTCGAATGCAATCGCTTCACCAGAGCGACGAGTGGCGCAGGGACGCTTTGTTGCTGCGGCGTGATCTGGCGCCGATCCATCGGGATGTCTCCGACGGCTTTGAAACCCTGGTAAACCGACTTCAGCGCCGTGCCGCCACGAGCAGTTCCAGTGCACTCGATCAGGCCGACCTTGGACGCACGCTGGTGTCGATTCTGGGCGTCGGCGCAGTCGTCATCGGCGTGTTCATGGCTTGGCGAATCTCGCGCCTTTTTCGGCATCGCGTACTGCGCGCCGTCGAAGCCATGCAGGAGATCGCGGAAGGTGACGGCAACCTCGCCCGCCGCCTCGATGACAGTGGGGACGACGAGATTACGCAACTC
>JAGRHA010000381.1 GCA_020445205.1 Gammaproteobacteria bacterium | reverse complement strand
TGTGCTGCAGGAGCGCATCACGTCTACCAAGACCGGTTCGATCACCTCGTTCCAGGCCGTGTACGTTCCCGCGGACGACCTCACCGACCCGTCGCCGGCAACGACGTTCGCCCACCTCGACGCCACGCTGGTACTGTCGCGCCAGGTCGCCGAGCTGGGCATCTACCCGGCCGTGGACCCGCTCGACTCGACCTCGCGCATCCTCGACCCGCACATCGTCGGCGAGGAACACTACAACGTCGCACGCGGCGTGCAGGGCGTACTGCAGCGCTACAAGGAACTGAAAGACATCATCGCGATCCTCGGCATGGACGAACTGTCCGAAGACGACAAGCTGGTCGTGCAGCGTGCGCGTAAGATCCAGCGCTTCCTGTCGCAGCCGTTCTTCGTTGCCGAGGTGTTCACGGGCGCGCCGGGCAAGTACGTGCCACTCAAGGAAACCATCGCCAACTTCAAGGCGATCCTGGAGGGTGAGTACGACCATCTGCCGGAGCAGGCGTTCTACATGTGCGGCAACGTCGACGAGGCCGTGGCCAAGGCCGAGAAGTCGAAGTAAGCACGCCTTACCGCGTTCGGGAGAATGACAATGGCTATGACCATCCATGTCGACATCGTTAGCGCCGAAGGCCATCTGTACTCGGGCCAGGGCGAGATGATCTACGCCCCGGCCGTAATGGGCGAGATCGGTATTGCGCCGCGTCACGCACCGCTGGTCACGCAGCTGAAACCCGGTGAAGTGCGTGTCGATCCGGGCAACGGCAAACCGCAGGAGCACTTCTACGTCTCCGGCGGCATGATCGAGGTGCAGCCGTTCAAGGTCACGGTACTCGCCGACACCGGTGTGCGTGCCGCCGATCTCGACGAGGCCGCCGCGCAGGAAGCGAAGCGCCGCGCCGAAGACGCGCTGGCCAACAACGCCGCCGACATCGATCTGGCCAAAGCGCAGGTCGAGCTCGCCGAAGCGGTCGCGCAGCTGCGCGCCATCGAGCGTCTGCGCAAGATGCGCTGAGCGCTTAGGCCGCAGTGCTACACTAGCGGACCCCGGTCGACCGATGTCGCCGGGGTCTTTTCATTCCAGCGACCCGGCACGGCGTATCCGCCGGCCGCCGGGCGACGAAGGCAGTACGGTTATGAGTGACGATACGATCCGGGCCGGCAAGTATGTCGGCCTCACCTACACCATCTTCGACGAACAGGAAAATATCGTCGAACAGCACGACATGCCGATCGGCTTCGTCTACGGCAGCGATACCGAATTGATAGGTGGCATGGACAAGGCCGTCGCCGGCCGCCGTGCCGGGGACCAGGTCGAGGTCGAGGTGACGCCGGAGCAGGGTTTCGGTGACCACGATCCGAGCCTGACTTTCACCGACGACATCGAGAACGTCCCGCCGCAATTCCTGCAGGTCGGTGCCGAGGTGCAGATGCAGAACGACGCCGGTGAGTCGCGGTCTTTCTTTGTCACGCGCATCGCCCACGGCAAGGTCACGATCGATGGCAACCACCCGTTGGCCGGCAAGCACCTCAAGGTGCGCGTCAGCATCGTCGAGGTGCGCGATGCGCGGCCCGGCGAGGAACAGGTCTCCGGTATTCATGCCGTGCAGATGCAGGGACCGACCTCGATCAACTGACGGTTCGACGACACGTGGCCGATACCCACCACCCGTACAAGCGCACATGGATCCTCGACCCAGCGTGCAGCGTCGCAACATTTCAGTTTGCCGGCCACGCGCCGCCAAGAACGTTGATCCTCGGTGTCGGTCGGCAGCACGGCTGTCCGCTGGCACCATCAGACGACGGCAGCCGAGCAAGCGCATGACCAAAGCATCCTCAATACCCACCGCCAATGGCGTGCCGCCGTGCGTGAACGACGCCGACACGCGGTGTCGATCGTCAGCAGGAGGCGATGCATGAAACTTGGTGTCGTAATCCTCGCGGCCGGCCAGGGCACACGGATGAAATCCGACCTGCCCAAGGTGTTGCATCGGCTCGCCGGCAAACCCCTGCTTGGCCACGTGATCGACTGCGCGCGCAGCCTGTCGCCGGTCGAGATCGTCGTCGTCTATGGCCACGGCGGTGAGCGCGTGCGCGCAGTATTCGATGGACAGCAGGATCTGCAATGGGTCGAGCAGGCCGAACAGCTCGGCACGGGGCACGCCGTGCAGCAGGCCATGCCGGTGCTCAAGACCGCCGAGCAGGTGCTGATCCTGTACGGCGACGTGCCGCTTACGCGTAGCGAAACGCTGCAGTCGCTCGTTGCCGCCACCGAACACCAGGGCTTCGGTCTGTTGACCGTCACCCTCGACAACCCGACAGGCTACGGCCGCATCGTGCGCAATGACGGCGGCCGCGTGCAGCGTATCGTCGAGCAGAAAGACGCCAGTGCGGAAGAACTCACGATCGACGAGGTGAACACCGGCATCATGTGCGTGCCGCGCGAGCGCCTCGCCGAATGGCTGGGCGGCCTGTCGAACAGCAATGCGCAGGGCGAATACTATCTGACCGACGTGCTTGCCATGGCGGTCGCCGACGGCTTCGACATCCAGGTGCAGCAGCCGGCGTCGGCGGTCGAGGCCGAGGGCGTGAACAACCGTGGCCAACTCGCGACGCTGGAACGCGCGCACCAGCGCGACATCGCCGAGCAACTCATGGTCGACGGTGTCACCCTGCGTGACCCGTCACGACTCGACGTGCGCGGACGTGTCACGCACGGCCGTGACTGCGAGATCGATATCAATGTCATCATCGATGGCGATGTCACGCTGGGCAATCGCGTACGCATCGGTGCCAACTGCGTGCTGCGTAACGCCGTGCTCGGTGACGATGTCGAGATCCTCGAAAACTGCGTCATCGAGGACGCCACGGTCGGCGCCGCAAGCAAGGTTGGTCCTTTCGCACGCCTGCGACCTGGCGCCGAACTCGTCGGCGAGGCGCACATCGGCAACTTCGTCGAAATCAAGAAGTCGGTGGTCGGCCTGGGCTCGAAGGTCAACCACCTCAGCTATATTGGCGATACCGAGATCGGCGAAGGCGTGAACATCGGTGCCGGTACCATCACCTGCAACTACGACGGCGCCAACAAGCACAAGACGGTGATCGGCGATCGCGCGTTCATCGGCTCGAACAGTGCGCTCGTCGCGCCCGTGACGATCGGTGAGAACGCGACCGTCGGTGCCGGATCGGTGATCGGCAAAGACGCGCCGGCCGACAAGCTGACGCTTACGCGCGCCAAGCAGGTCAGTGTCGACTGGCGGCGTCCGACCAAGAAATAATGGGTGCGCAAGACGAATTGTCGGGGGCTGGCGACCAGCAGATGTAACGCGACGCGGACGAGGTCTTTCGGCGTGTCTGATCTGACAGGCCAATCGATCATCGCTTCCCGTCACCACTGCTCACTTCCACGGTCCCGCTGAAACGGAGCAAGTTTTTATGTGTGGCATTGTTGGCGCCATCGCCGAACGCAACGTCGTCCCGATCCTCATGGAAGGACTGCGCCGGCTCGAATACCGTGGCTACGATTCCGCGGGCATCGCGGTGCGCAGCGATGATGCACACCTGCGACGCATCCGTTCGGTCGGCAAGGTTGCCGAACTGCAGAAGATGCTCGACGGCGGCAGTGTCGACGGCGGACTCGGTATCGCGCACACGCGCTGGGCGACTCACGGCATGCCGGCCGAGCGCAACGCGCATCCGCACATGAGCGGCGAACAGGTCGCGATCGTGCACAACGGTATCATCGAGAACCATGCCGAGCTGCGCGCCGACCTGCAGGCACGCGGTTTCACGTTCAGTTCCGAGACCGACACCGAGGTCATCGCCCATCTGCTGGCCGACCTGCTGGCACAGGGTCACAGCATCTTTGAGGCCACGCGCGAAGCGATCGGTCGCCTCGTCGGTGCCTATGCCCTCGCCGTGATCAGCCCCGACGACCCGGACCGCATGATCGTCACGCGCGCGGGCAGCCCGCTCGTCGTCGGCATCGGTGTCGGTGAGAACTTCATCGCCTCGGACGTGTTTGCGCTGTTGCCGGTCACGCAGCGTTTCGTGTTTCTCGAAGAGGGTGATATCGCCGAGATTCGCCGCGACGGCATGCACGTGTTCGACGCCGACGGCAACGCCGTCGAGCGCGAGGTGCGCACGAGCCAACTATCGGCGTCCAACGCCGAAAAAGGGCCGTACCGGCACTATATGCTCAAGGAGATCTTCGAGCAGCCGGCGGTGATCGCCGAAACGCTCGAAGGCCGCATCCACAAAGGCAAGCTGCTCGAAGAAAGCTTCGGCCATGTCGCCAAGGAACTGTTCGACCGCACCAAGGCAGTCCAGATCATCGCCTGCGGCACGAGTTACCACGCCGGCATGGTCGCGCGTTACTGGCTCGAGGAAGTCGGCATCCCGTGCCAGATCGAGGTCGCGAGCGAGTTCCGTTACCGCAAGTCGGTCGTGCAGCCGAACACCCTGTTCGTGACCATCTCGCAGTCGGGTGAGACAGCCGACACCCTCGCGGCGCTGCGCGCGGCGAAGAAGGCTGGCTACATCGGCAGCCTCGTCGTGTGCAACGTGCCCGAGAGCTCACTGGTTCGTGAATCCGACGTCGCCCTCATGACGCGTGCCGGTCCCGAGATCGGTGTCGCCTCCACCAAGGCCTTTACCACGCAGCTCGTCGCGCTGCGACTCATGACCCTCGCCCTGGCCAAGCGCAATGGGCTGGCGAAGGAAACCGAGACCGAATGGGTCGAGGAATTGCAGGCGCTGCCACGTCAGGTCGAGGTCGTGTTGAAGCTCAGCGATGCGATCGAAGAGATGGCGCAGTCGTTCTCCGACAAGCACAACGCCTTGTTCCTCGGCCGTGGCACCTTCTACCCGATCGCCCTCGAAGGTGCGCTGAAGCTCAAGGAGATCTCGTACATCCACGCCGAAGCCTACCCTGCCGGCGAACTCAAGCACGGCCCGCTCGCCCTCGTCGACGAGAAGATGCCCGTGGTGTGCGGCCTGCCCGATGACCCGTTGCTGGAAAAGGTGCTGTCGAACCTGCAGGAGGTGCGCGCGCGTGGCGGCGAACTATTCCTGTTCAGCGACAAGAAGGTGCGCATCGACCTCGACCACTACCAGAACCTCACACTCGATGACATCTGCCCGGGCACCGCGCCGATCGTCTACACGATCCCGCTGCAGTTGTTGTCGTATCACGTTGCCGTGCTCAAGGGCACCGATGTGGATCAGCCGCGTAACCTGGCGAAGTCGGTCACTGTCGAATAGAGGGTGCCCTTGCCGCTGGCGTTCTGCGGGAACGATGGCCGTTACAACACTGGGTCGTGATTGGAAGAACACGGCGTCTTTGCGTGCGGCTTCGCTGCAAGACCGAGTTGCCAACCATCCTTGCAGATGGGACGACGACCAGACGAGTGCTGGCGCGTCTGGGGCTGAAGCCTCACTTATGAATCTTGTCGTACTTTTCGCCGATGGGGCAGCCGGCGCATCGTGTATCTGGCCTGATGCCTAGCCCAAACCCCAGCGACCTGGCGGGTTGTGCCAGTTGCCGCCCCGCTGCCCTGAAGCGATTGGCGCAGGTCATCGGCGTGAGCTTGAGGTTGAGGCGCTCGCAATGGAACGTGCTGGCGACAATGAGTCGCTCCCGAACTTTGTTGATGGCATCCATTTCG
>JAGRHA010000380.1 GCA_020445205.1 Gammaproteobacteria bacterium | reverse complement strand
CGACGCCGCCGGTCAGAACGTTGCCGGAGGAGGGGACCACCGTGTTGTATGCGCGGCCGAGGCGGGTGATCGAATCGAGCAGGATGACGACGTCACGGCCGTGCTCGACCAGACGCTTGGCCTTCTCGATCACCATCTCCGCGACCTGCACGTGACGTGCAGCCGGCTCGTCGAAGGTCGACGAGATCACCTCGGCACGGACCGAACGTTTCATCTCGGTCACTTCCTCCGGACGCTCGTCGATGAGCAGGACGATGAGGTACGACTCGGGATGATTGGTCGCGATCGACTGCGCGATGTTCTGCATCAGCATCGTCTTACCGGCCTTCGGCGGTGAAACGATCAGGCCACGCTGGCCCTTGCCGATGGGTGCGACGAGCTCGATCGTGCGCGCCGTGATGTCTTCGGTGCTGCCATTCCCGATTTCGAGATGGAATCGCTTGTTCGCGAACAGCGGCGTGAAGTTCTCGAACAGGATCTTGTTCTTGGCGTTCTCGGGCTTGTCGAAGTTGATTTCATCGACTTTGAGCAGGGCGAAATAGCGCTCGTTGTCTTTCGGCGGCCGGATCTTGCCCGAAATCGTGTCGCCCGTGCGCAGGCTGAAACGCCGGATTTGGCTCGGGGATACGTAGATGTCGTCCGGGCCGGCAAGGTACGACGAATCTTCCGAACGCAGGAAGCCGAAACCGTCGGAAAGGATTTCGAGCACGCCGTCGCCGTAGATGTCCTCGCCCTTTTTGGCGTGGGCTTTGAGGATCGCGAAGATCAGGTCCTGTTTACGCGAGCGGGCGACGCCCTCGATGTTCATCGACTGCGCGAGCTCGTTGAGCTCGGGCACCGGCATTTTCTTGAGTTCGGTGAGGTTCATGTCCAACCTTGGGGGAGCGCGTTTGTTTGACTAAACGAAGTGGTTCGCGGGAAATGGCGCGGATGCGCCCGTTTTCTTTGAAAAATCAGTGGGAAGCAGGCTCCGCAGGCGGGAGCCTGCGAAAAGTTTAGCACGCGCGCGGCGTGCGTCCAGTCCAACCGCCCCGGGGCCGCGGCGTCAGCCGCCACGCCCGACCGGCGGTCAAAGATTGCTGTCGATAAACGCCGTCAGCTGCGATTTCGATACTGCACCGACCTTGGTCGCCTCAACCTCACCGTCCTTGAACAGCATGAGGGTCGGGATCCCGCGGATCCCGTAGCGCGGCGGCGTGTTCGGATTGTCGTCGATGTTGAGCTTGGCGATCTTCACACGCCCTTCGTATTCGTTCGCAATCTCGTCGAGCACCGGCGCAATCATCTTGCACGGTCCGCACCATTCGGCCCAGTAGTCGACCAGCACGGGTTCAGCAGATTGCAGAACTTCGCTCTCAAAGCTGTCGTCCGTCACATGAACGATCTTCTCACTCACCGATGTCTCCAGGTATTTCGCAATTCAGGAAGGGGCTCAAACGGCAGCCCGGGACGCGATCAGCAGTCCAATTCGCACGGGTTGTAGCTGGGAGCCGTCGCACAGATCCCGGCATTTGAGCCCATCACCGACGTTATTTCAAGCCCTGAGCGGCTGTGCACGGGCGAATTCGGTTATGCTTGCGCGCCATGAGCGAAAAACACCTTACCAAGACCCGATTTGCCGATTTCCCGTTTTCGGACGCCATCATGCGCGGCGTACACGACGCCGGTTTCGAATTCTGCACCCCCATCCAGGCACAGGCGCTGCCACTGGCGCTGGACGGTCGCGACGTCGCCGGCCAGGCGCAGACAGGCACCGGCAAGACCGCTGCGTTCCTGCTGGCGACGCTGCACCTGCTCGACCAGGAACCCGCCGAGGCGTCGCGCCGGCCGAATCAGCCGCGTGCACTGATGCTGGCACCAACCCGCGAGTTGGCGGTACAGATCTACAACGACGCCTGCGTGCTGGCGGCCCATACCGGACTGCAGGTGCGCGTGGTGTACGGCGGCACCGGGTACGACACCCAGCGCAAGGCGCTCGAGGAAGGTGTCGACATCCTCATCGGCACGCCCGGACGCATCATCGACTATTTCAAGCAGCACGTGTTCGACCTGCGCGCCGTGCAAATGCTGGTGCTCGACGAAGCGGACCGCATGTTCGACCTCGGCTTCATCAAGGACATCCGCTTCCTGCTGCGGCGCTGCCCCACGCCCGACCAGCGCCAGGGACTGCTGTTCTCGGCGACGTTGTCCTATCGCGTGACCGAGCTCGCCTACGAGCACATGAATAATCCGCAGAAGGTAGTCGTCGAGGCGGAGCAGATCACCGCCGACCGCGTGCGCGAGACCGCGTACATGGTCGCCAACGATGAAAAGATCCCGTTGCTGATCGGCCTCATGCGCACGCTGGAGAAGGCGCGCGTGATCGTGTTCATCAACACCAAACGTGAGGCCGACAAGGTGTGGGGCTTCCTCGAGGGCAACGGCTACCCGACGGCAATATTGTCCGGCGACGTTCCGCAGAAGAAGCGCCTCAGCTTGCTCAAGCGCTTCGCTGGCGGCGAGGTGTCGGTACTGGTCGCGACCGACGTCGCCGCGCGCGGGCTGCATATCGAAGGTGTCACGCACGTCATCAATTACGACCTGCCTGAAGACGCCGAAGACTACGTGCACCGAATCGGCCGCACCGCGCGCGCCGGCGCCGAAGGCGATGCCGTGTCGTTCGTATGCGAAACCTATGCGTTCTCGCTGCCCGACATCGAGCAGTACATCGGTCACAAGATTCCGGTCGAGCCGGTGTCGCTCGAACTGCTCGCCGAGATCGATCCCAAGAGCCGCGTGCGCGTCGACCGCGAAGACCGTGTGCAGCGCCGCGACAGCGGCGGCGGGCGCGGTGGTGGCGGACGAGGCGCTGGCGGCGGCGGTCGTCCGGGCGGAGGCGGCCCGCGTCGCAGCAAGCCACCTGCCGCAGGCGGAACAACCGGCGAAACAACCGGCGACAAACCCGCGCCATCGGCGGGAGAAGATCGCCCGGCCGGTGACCGCCCGCGTCGTCGGCGGCGGCGCAAACCACGCAGTGACGGTGCCGCACCGGCATGAGCGAGCCGACCCTGCCGGTCGACAACAAGTGCAGCCGGTGTATCGGCTCGACCTGCTGCACCTACACCACCGAGGCACTCGGTCCGCTGCGCTCCAAAGCCGACTTCGACCACGTGCTGTGGCAGGTGTCGCACGACAACGTCGAGGTCTACCGTGACACCGACGGCTGGTACATGCTCGTGCGCGGACGCTGCGAACACCTCGGCGTGGGTGGCATCTGCGCCATCTACGAACAACGGCCGCAGGTGTGCCGCGAGTACAGCAACGACTGGTGCGAGTACGACGAGCCCGCCAGCAAGCATTTCCTTCACCATTTCCGCAATCATGCGGAATTGCTTGCGTATTGCCGCAAGCGCTTCAAGCGCTGGGACGGCTGACTGCAAACCGCGACACCAACGCATGGCCATCCGTGACGCGGCTCACTCAGGAACGAATGGCGGTTTGAGCACGCGCCAAACTGTGCGACCCTCTGCGGCATAAGACGGCGGCGACCTGTCCGTCGCAAAGCGATCGACACACCGACAAGCGCGCCATGCGAACACCCATCCTGTTATTGCTCATCGTTGTCGCGATGATCGCGCCGCCGCTGCACAGTGCAGACGCGCTGGCACACGACAACGACGTGGCGTCGTTGCGGGTCGGCGTGTTCCCGCGCCGGCCAACAGCGGAAACCCGGCGCATGATGCAGCCACTCGTCGCCCATCTGTCGCGCCAGCTGCAGATGCCGGTGACGCTGTTCACACCGCCGGATTACCCATCCTTCTGGCGTGCGATCGAACAGAATCGTTACGACCTGGTGCACTACAACCAGTACCACTATGTGCGTGCGCACAAGACGCTCGGACACCGCCTGGTCGCACGCAACGAGGAACAGGGTAGCAACCAGATCCGCGCCAGCGTTCTCGTGCGCAACGATTCGCCGATCCACACACTCGATCAGCTGCGTGGGCGCAAGATCATGTTCGGTGGCGGGCGCGGCGCCATGGTCAGCTACATCCTCGCCGTCGATCTTCTGCGCGAGGCGGGGCTCGACGATGGCGACTACATCGCCCAGTTCGCGCTGAACCCGCCGCAGGCGGTCACCGCGATGTATTTCGGTCAAGCCGATGCGGCATCGTCGGGCCGCATCGCCCTTACCTCGGACACGTTCACACCGCAGATCGGGGACAGCGCACAGCTGCGTGAGATCGCAAAAAGCGCAGCCATTCCGCAGCTGCCCTGGGCGGTTCGCGCCGATGTCCCGACAACGCTGCAGCGCAGGATCACCCGTGCACTGGTGGGACTAAGCGACACGCCTAGCGGTTCACCGATCCTGCATCAACTGCAGCTGACCGCTTTCGCCACGGCCGTCGACGCCGACTACGACAATGTGCGTGCCGTGGTTGCACGCATCCTCGGCGAGCAGTACTAGGCGCAAGCATGAGTGCAACGGCAAACAAACCGCGCGACCGACTGCCCAGTTATCGCCGCCGTTACACGCAAATCTTTGCCTGGGTGACACTGGCACTCGCACTCGTGTCGATCTTCACCCACCGCTACGTCGTCATGCAGAGTCAGGCGAGTTCCACGCAAGCGGCGTTGTACGAACGCAGTGCGAGCATGCTCAACGATGCTTTCGTGCAGCTGTATCGCGTGCGCCAGGAACTGTACGACTTTCTGCTGGTGCCGACGCCGACCCAACAGACGGCATTGGATACCGCACTCTCACACCTCGACGATGCCCTGCGACGGCTGGCGGAGCAGGGTCCCGGATTTCCTGAAGACGACAGCCTGACGATCGCACGGATGCTGCAGGAAGATGGGCGCAACCTGCGTCTGCAGATACACGAGCTGGTCACGATTCGTCACGACCCCACGCGCTGGTTCCCGGCGACGGTATTGATCGAGAATGAAATGCAGGACAGCAACACCCTGTTCGTCGCACAACTCGATGCCTTGATCAGCAGCGTGCGCACCGACGCCCCGAGTGCCGAACCCACGGCAACGTTGCTCATGCCGCTGTTCGACCTGCAGAAATCCTGGCTGCGCATGGTCGACGAGCTGCGCCTCGTGATCGCCAACCGCTTCGGCGCACATGCCGACGAACCGTTACAGGGAATCCGTACGCGCGCCGAAAACATCACGCTATACGCAAGTCACGTCAATCAGCTGCTCGGTGAACTGCAGCAGCACAATCCGGGCGTCCGTGAAGACCCACTGATCGAAGCCGAGATCACGGGTCTCGCCGTGCATGCCCGCGCGTGGCAGGAAGCCTTTGCAGTCCTGATCACGCAGCTCACGAACGACGACTGGCGCGCCGACCTGGCCTACCTGCGGAAAAAGGTCGATCCGGACCTGCGTCTGATGCAACAGCGACTCGAAGTACTGCGTATCGAACTGCAATTGCTGCGCAACCGCCAGATCGAAGCGGTAAACGCCACCAGCATCCGGATCGCCAACGTGTTGTTCGCGGCACTCGCCCTGATGCTCGTCCTCGGCATCATCGGTTTCCTCAGCCTCGATCGTCTGATCCTGCGCCCGATTCTCACGCTGGCCGGCAATCTCAAGGCGCACGCCGGACAAACGCCGCACACACCACCAGCACCCGCCGCCGTCAGCGAAACCCGCGATCTCATCGATGCGTTCGACGAGATGCGCACACAGGTGGTCCAACGCGAACGTGAACTCGACCATCTCGCGCACCACGATGCCCTGACCGGCCTGCCGAACCGCAGCCTGTTCCGCCGCCGCCTCGGCGAGGCACTCGCGGCGTCGGCGCAGCACGGCATGCTCGTCGGTCTGTTATTCATGGATCTCGACAGATTCAAACAGATCAACGACAGCTACGGCCATGCGGCCGGTGACCAGATGCTGCGCGAGATCGCACGCCGCCTGCTGTCGGTGTTCCGCCAGGAAGATGTCGTTGCACGGCTCGGCGGTGATGAATTCGCCGTGCTGTTGGAGAACCTGCACGAACGCGACGAGATGATGCGTCTTGCCGAGAAAGCGCTCGGCGCGATCGAGCGTCCGTACGCGTTCCAGGATCACATGTTCTACAGCGGCGCATCGATCGGTATCGCCGTGGCACCCGATGACGGCACCGATCCCGATCGTCTGATCCAGCTCGCCGACACGGCCATGTACGCATGCAAACTCGAAGAAGGTTCGAGCTTCCGCTTCGTGAGCAGCGAGATGTCCGATCACGCCGCGGCACGTCACACCCTCGAGAACGAGCTGCGCGACGCCATCCGGCAGCAGAAACTGGAGCTGCATTTCCAACCCGTCGTCTCGACCAGTGACCGTTCGCTACACTGCTTCGAGACCCTGCTGCGTTGGCCGCACGCCGAACAAGGCATGTTGCAACCGGCGTCGTTCATGGATGCACTTGCCGACGCCGGTCTATGTAGCACGATCAGCGACTGGGCTCTCGATCAGATCGACAAGCGCCGACCGGCCGGCGACAGTGTCGTGTCGATAAACCTCAGTGCGCGTCTGCTGCACGACGAGCATTTCGCCGGCCGACTGCTCGAGCGCATCGACGA
This sequence comes from Gammaproteobacteria bacterium, assembly GCA_020445205.1. Lineage (GTDB taxonomy): Bacteria > Pseudomonadota > Gammaproteobacteria > Chromatiales > Chromatiaceae > Thiosocius. Next base: position 4,909 of record JAGRHA010000380.1, on the reverse strand, counting down.
GGGGCGGCCGCCGCCGGAGCAGTTGATCATCGAGATCACGGAAGATTCGCTCGAAACCGATCTGCGTGCCGCTGGGCAGATATTGCACGAATTGCAGCAGCGCGGTGTGCGCGTGGCGCTCGACGACTTCGGCACCGGCCAGGCATCGTTGAGCCACCTGCGGCGGTTTCCATTCGACTACATCAAGATCGATCAATCGTTCATCGACGGCATCGGCGAAGTACCGAACGACGAGAAGCTCATCCGCGCGATCATCGGACTTGCCCATGCCCTCGGTATGCAGGTCGTCGCGGAGGGCGTCGAAACGGACGCCCAATTCGATTTTCTGCGCCGCGAGCACTGCGACTATGTGCAGGGCTTCCTGGTCGGCAAACCGACCGCCGACGGCAGCTGAGCCTCACTGCCCCTCGGCGACGTCGCGCAGTTCCGGCAACAAGGCCTCGAATCCGCGCACCGCGGGGAACTCGTCGATGCTGCGCAACGGCTGCCGCGTATCCGGTAGCAGGATCGCGAGCAGGTGGGTGATGCCGTAGTCGCGCGCCGAGCGCAGGACGGCGACGCTGTCATCGACGAACAGGGTATGCGCCGGGTCGAAGGCGTGACGCCGCTGCAGACGCTGCCAGAAGGCGCGGTTCTCTTTCGGCAACCCCAGGTCGTGTGCACAAACGATCTCGTCCAGACGGTCGTGCAGTCGCGTGCGCTGCATCTTGATCGCCAGTGATTTCTGGTGCGCGTTGGTCACGAGGATGCGCCGTTTGCCGGCGGCCGCGAGCAGATCGAGAAAATCGGTGACGTGCGGATGCACGGCGATCAGGTGCTCCACCTCCTGCTTGAGCAGCGCAATATCCAGACCGAGCTCGCGCGACCAATGATCGACGCAGTACCAGTTCAAGGTGCCCTGGATGTCGGTATAGCGCGCATGCAACTCGACGCGAGCGGCATCGAGCGGCATGCCGTGGGTCTCGGCATAGCGCAGCGGGACGTGTTCCAGCCAGAAGTGGTTATCGAAGTGCAGATCCAGCAGGGTGCCGTCCATGTCGAGCAGCACGGTGTCGACGGCTGACCAGTCAATCATGTCTCGAATCCCCACGATCACCGCGGCACAAGGTTGAATGAACGTTCCCACAACACCCACCTGCCGCACACCAGAGACGATGCGGCGTCCGGTCGCCGCCCCTCCTGGCGCGCCAGCGCCGGCAGACGGGTCACACGTTACCGGCAAACTTCGCACCCAGCCAAGCCAATGCCCGCATGGTGCCCCAGCGACCGCCGCAGGTGCACCACGGCGGCGTTTCGGTATCATCGCAACTTCAGCCACCTCGCAACCGCGGGCAGACAGGGGATTATGGCCACAATGGGGAAGCAACGGGCGCAGCAGACCCTGGAGATCGCGAAGGCTGCCGGAGAGCAGATCCTGCAAGTCTACGAGAACGCGTTCAGCGTCGAGTTCAAAGACGACCGTTCGCCGCTCACGGCAGCGGATCTCGCGGCCCACCGGGTGATCGCCCAAGGCCTCGGCAACCTCGATCCAGACGTGCCGATACTCAGCGAGGAGGGAGCCGACATCCCGTTCGAGACCCGTCGCAACTGGCATCGCTACTGGCTGGTCGACCCACTCGACGGTACACGCGAATTCGTCAAGCGCAATGGTGAATTCACAGTCAATATCGCGCTCGTCGAGCACGGTCAGGCGGTGCTCGGTGTGGTCCACGTACCCGTGACCGGCGTCAGCTACGTTGGGGTGCTCGGCGAGGGAGCGTGGAAGATCGTCGGCGATGGCGACTGGATGCCGATTGCCGTACGCGGGCGGCGGGCAACGCCGACCCAGGTCGCCGGCAGCCGATCGCACGCCGGCGACAGCCTCGCACGTTTCCTCTCCCGGCTCGGCCCACACGAGATCGTGAGCATGGGGAGTTCGCTCAAATTGTGTCTCGTGGCAGAGGGGCGTGCCGACGTGTATCCGCGGCTGGGACCGACCTCCGAATGGGACACGGCGGCGGCACAGGCCGTGGTCGAAGCGGCGGGTGGCCGCGTCACCGACACGGAACTGCATCCGTTGCGCTATAACACCAAGGAATCTCTGCTCAACCCACACTTCATCGTCTTCGGTGATCTGAACGAGAACTGGGCGCGTTTCCTATGAGAGCCTATGCACTGTCCGTGGTGACCGCATGCTGACCAATCGACCTTATTCGGTGGGACTGCTGCTCACCCTCGTGTGCCTGCTGCTCAGCGGCGCCGCGTGGAGTGCCAGCACTGACGACGATCCGCTGCAATTCGATGACATGCCGCTCGACGACGTGTTGCAGTACCCGGATTGGTTCAAAAAGAGCTTTCTCGAACTCGACGAAGACCTCGCCGAAGCCAAGAGTAACGGCAAACGCGGACTGATCGTCTATTTCGGCCAGAAACGCTGCGCTTATTGCCGCATGCTCATCGAGGTGAATTTCACTACGCCGGACATCGTCAATTACACGCGCGAACACTTCGACCTGGTACCGATCGATATCTGGAGCCCGGAGAGCGTCACCACACCCGGCGGCAAAGAGATGAGTGAGCGCGAATTCTCGCAGGCGCTCGGCACCAACTTCACGCCATCACTGGTGTTTTACGATACCGAGGGCAAGATCGCCCTGCGTCTGCGCGGGTATTACCCCCCGTATCAGTTCCGTGCCGCATTGGAGTATGTCGCCGACGGTCACTACAAGCGCGAGGCCTTCCCGGTGTACATGGCGCGCGGCGACAAGACCTTACGGTTCGAGCCCGGCGATCTCGTAGAAGAGCCGTTCTTCGAGCCGCCGCCGTTCAACCTCGACCGCTCGCGCTTCCCCGGCCAGCTGCCGCTGGTGGTGTTTTTCGAGCAGGGTGATTGCCACGCCTGCGACGTGCTGCACACGCAACCGCTGGCGCGCAAGACGGTCCGCAACCTGCTGAACCGCCTCGAGAGCGTGCAGGTCGACATGTGGTCGGACACCCCCGTCGTCAAACCCGACGGCCAGCAGACGACGGCGCGCAAATGGGCCAAGGAGCTGGGCATCTTCTATGCGCCGACGATCGTGTTCTTCGACGAGCAGGGCAAGGAGATCATCCGCATCGATTCGGTCGTTCACCTGTATCGGCTGCGCAATGTCCTCAATTACGTGATCAGCAAGGGTTACCTCACCGAACCCGACTTCCTGCTTTGGAGTTCACGCACCCGGCGCCTGCTCGACGAAGAATCCGAGCACGTGAGTCAGGAGCAGAACGACGCCAGGTAGTCGCGGTACGACGCCCGCCGCCGGTGCAGCTTGGCATCGCGGCCGGGTTTGTAGCCGCTGCGCAACTGCTCACTCACGGCGTCGAGGGCACGTTGTTTCTCACGGCAGCGGAACGCCTGCTGTTCGCGCTTGCGCACATCACGCACACGACGCGGCTCGGTGTCGCTCTGGATCGCGCGCCGGTGTTGCGGACGACGCTCATCGAGCATCGCCCGTTCCCCCGGTCGCAGAGCGCTGCCCACGACAGAAGGCGACGCGATGTCGATACGTGTCGCGGTATGTGCATCGCACGGTTGCTGGCTGAACACGGGTTCACCGTGCGTACCCGTGCAGCGGTGCACGGATTCGGCAGACACAGGATTGAAAAAAGTGGCCAGCACGGTGGCCAACGGGATCACAAATCGGCAACGCATGTTCCCTCCCTGGAAGCGAATACGTCGTCCTGGACTATAACTCAGATGTCGAGACGACTGGAATCTAAAGCCCACCCGCGCGGTGCCGATGAAACCCAGATGAACGCTGTTCCCCCACCCGGCGCCCGCCGCACCAGCACCCAGGACGAAAACCGCGCCTTGCGCGGCCTGCTGCAGTCGTTGGGCAGTGACGCCGCGCACAACCAACAGGTGTTGCGTCGATTCCAGGAACGCGAACTCGCACTGCTCAGCGCCGGCGACCTGCCTCGGCTGCTCGAGTGCCTGACCTCGGGCATGCGCGCCTCGTTCAGGCTCGACAGCGTCAAGCTCAAGCTGCTCGACCCGTTCTTCGTCATTCGCGACCTGTTGGTGGCACAGTCCGAAACCGACCGTTGCCTCATGCGCGATATCGAACTGTGCGCCGACGTCGGCGCCGTGCGTGCCCATTTCGACGACCTCTACGCACCGTGGCTGGGCGAATGGGACCCGGCGCGCCATCTGCCGCTGTTCGGACGCCACCTCAACGGCAGCGTCGCGCTGCTGCCATTGCGCCAGGCCGACGGGCTCGCCGGCTTCCTGTGTCTCGGTAGTCGCGAGCCGGGGCGTTTCCGCCACGACCAGGCGACGGATTTTCTCGCCCACATGGCGCGCGTCGCGGCCGTGTGCCTGGAGAATGCCGTCAACCGCGAGCGCCTGCGCCTCGTCGGACTCACCGACGCATTGACCGGGCTGTACAACCGTCGCCACCTGGAGCATCGCCTCGAGCAGGAGGTCACGCGGGCACAGCGCTATGCACAGTCGCTTGCCTGCCTGTTCGTCGATGCCGACCATTTCAAGCGCATCAACGACCGCTACGGCCATGCAGCCGGTGATCAGGTGCTGGTCGCATTGGCCCAGCGCCTGCGCACTCGTTTGCGTGCCAGCGACCTGCCGACACGCTACGGCGGTGAGGAATTCGCCGTGCTCCTGCCGCACACCGGCCTCGACAGCGCCAAATCACTGGCCAACGAGATATGCGCCGGCGTGGCCGCCGAGCCGGTGCCGCTACACAGTGGGGAATCGGTGTCGGTCAGCGTGTCGATCGGCGTCGCCGCACTCCACCTCGACAACCAACGCGACACGCAGGCGAGTGGCCGCGCCCTGCTCGCCGCGGCCGACCGTGCGGTGTACGAAGCCAAGCGTGCAGGCCGCAACTGTGTTGCCTGTGACGCACAGGCAGGCGTTTAATTCGTGATCGAT
>JAGRHA010000379.1 GCA_020445205.1 Gammaproteobacteria bacterium | reverse complement strand
GCCCTGATCATCGGGCTGTCGCAGTTGAGCAAGATCATCGGCGTGCCCTTCCCTCGCTCGGACTTCTACCTTGCCGACCTGTGGGGCGTGGTCGGCCAGATCGGCGCCAGCCACTGGCCGACCTTGGCCTTCGCCGCAGCCGCCTTCACCCTGATCGTCGGCATGAAACGGCTGACGCCGCGTGTTCCCGGCGTTCTGGCCGCGGTGTTGCTGACGACCCTGGTCTCCGCATGGATCGGCTTCGAGGAGAAGGTCGAGGTGGCGCTCGCACAGATCCAGTCGGCGTCGGAGATCGAGGTAATCGAGACCTACGCCGCCACGGCGCAACGCATCGACGCACTGACCCTGCAGATCGTCGGGATCAACCGGGAGATCACGCGCCTCGAACGCGATGGCGGACTCGACAACGTCACGCAACTCGCCGATGCCGGTGCGGCGATCCGGCCGCTCGAGCACGAACGCGCCCTGCTCAAGGCGCGCAACAACAAGCGTCTGATCGAGCTGCACCGGTTGCGTCTGGAAGCCGTGCAAACGGCCTCGGGCATGGCGTTCTATCCGAGCGGCGAGTTGCCTTACGGCATCGAGGGAGACGGCAATGTGTGGCGGTTCAGCGGCATCGCCGCGGGTACGGTCACCTTGTCGTCGGGCGGCGCCGTGGTCGGCAAGATTCCGACGGGCCTGCCGTCGTTCGCCGTGCCGGCGCTACAGTGGCACGCGATGATCGGCTTGCTGCCGGCAGCCATCGTGATGGCACTGATCGGTTTCATGGAAGCCACGTCCATCTCCAAGGCAATCGCGACCACGACCGGTGAACGCATCGACGCGAGCAAGGAGCTCGTGGGCCAGGGTCTCGCCAACATTGCCGGCAGCTTCTTCGGCTCCTATACGGTCAGCGGATCGTTCTCGCGCTCGGCCGTCGCAGCCAGAACCGGTGCCAGGACCGGTCTGTTCGCCATCGTGAGTGCACTGGCCGTGGTTCTGGTGCTGCTGTTCTTCACCCCTTACCTGTATGCGTTGCCGCAGTCTGTACTGGCAGTGATCGTCATGATGGCGGTGTTCAGCCTGATCCGGATCGCGCCGCTGGTGCATGCGTGGAAGGTCAACCGTACCGACTCGATCATCGGCTTCATCACCTTCTTTGCCACGTTGGCGCTGGCGCCGGCGATCGCCAACGGCATTCTGTTGGGCATTGCACTGACCCTCGTGGTGTTTCTCGTCAAGAGCATGAAACCCCGTGCCGAGATCGTTGCGCGCAAACCCGATGGCACACTCGCCGGTATCAAAGCACACGGCCTGATGCCGATCAGCCAATCCGTGGTCCCCGTACGTTTCGACGGCTCGCTGACCTTCTCCAACGTCGCTTATTTCGAGGATGCGGTGCTCGATGTCATCGCCGAGTTTCCGCAGTGCAAGGCCATCGTGATCATCGGCAGCAGCATCAACGAGATCGACGCCTCGGGAGAAGAAAAGATCCGCGAGGTCGGCAAACAGTTACATGCTGCCGGTATCGAACTGCACTTCAGCGGTCTCAAGCACCAGGTGCTCTCCACGCTGGAGCGCACCGGTCTTGTCGACGAATGTGGACGTGATCATTTCTTCCCGAACAAGGAGCTGGCGTTGCGCCAGTTGTTGGCCAGCTACGATCGGCAGCCCGCCTGATGTTGACGGCAGGCATGCCAGCGACGTGGACGAGCGGGTGTTCCCCGATGCCTTACTTCACCATGTCGCCGGCGCTGCGAGTCGTCCGGCTCATGTCGGCCTCGGAAATTGTCAGCCGTTGCAGATTCCCACGCCCGCTGTCGGTGATTCGATCAGCAAGACGACGCAAGGGTCGCCTGTACACGGAAGCCGACATCGCACCCAGCACGGCCGGGCGGACGACCGGTCCCGTGTATCAGAGCTGTCGCTCGATCGGCAGCAGGCTCAGGATGAATGCCTG
>JAGRHA010000378.1 GCA_020445205.1 Gammaproteobacteria bacterium | reverse complement strand
GCGGACCGTGCAGTGCATAACCCGGCGATAACGCACACCCTGTCGGCCGTGGCGCACGTACAGCCGGGAGTACAGCATGCCATCGTGTACGTACGCCATGATCGCGGTTCGTCGTCAGTATCCGCCGACTTTGTCACGTTTACGACAATCCAGCCTGACGACAGCCATCGGCAAAGCTCACAGGTTCTGCACTCCACCCAGCAACGCCGGGGGTTGAACGCACAACGCGCGTTCGTCGCTGTACATGGCGCGACAATTGCTGAGCGTTGTTCGTGGACGAGCGCGCCAACGCGTGCTGCCAATTCGAACCCAGTGACGCAACCCGGAGGTCATCTATGCAGGAAGAGGTGTTTCATGAGGTGGCCGACGAGTTCATCCATCTGGCCAACCAGCTCAGCGAGGATTGGGCCCCACCATTATTGAGCGCTGCCATGCTCTACGCTGCTGCGCGTTACAACGCCTTCATCGCCGCCGACCAGATGACCGCAAGAACCGACGACCAGGGTCTTGTCACGTTTCTGTGTGAACAGTACCGCAAGATGCTCGAAGAGAACCTGCGGGAACTCGCGCAAACGGGCGCGGCGCGCGGTTAGTCCACATCACGATTGCCGTAGCGACGACAACGCACACGGGGGTTACAGGCGCACTATCGCCGCGCGTACACGCAGCCGTCTCCGATGCGTTCGCCTCACATCCCGTAGGGCGCTCACCGCAACACGGTAATGCAACGATCTCCACTCCCCAGGGCACCGCCGACACAGCCTGTAACCCGGGGAAATGCCGCAGACATGGCTCCCCGCTACGTTTTCTATTGAGGGTGCGGCGCACGTGTTGCGCTCACGCAGGCAACGCCAATGGCGATCACCCTCGGACAAGATTGCGAACAGGCGGCCAGCGCGTGCCGGAATCGGCCAAACGACCGCCAGCGGTTCGGGGATACCGAACAAGGAGGCTGTCATGAAAATGGTGAAATCCGCGTGCCACGAGGCGCGAGCCTGTCGGCTATGCACCCTGCTGGCACTCAGCGCTTTGGCGACGGCATCACTGCTGTCGGTGAATGTCGGCATCGCTGCCGGTATGCATACCGGCGGCGGCCAACAGGGTGGCGACCAGGTACGCGACCAGATCCAGCTGCAAGACGGATCGTGCTGTACGACACCGTCGCTCATCGACCTGCTGTCCGGTGACGAGGACCAGGTTCGACAGCAGCTGCGCGATGGCTCGTGCGGTGATGGCTGCGACGGCGAGCCCGATCAGGATCGTGACCGCGTCGGTCAGCCGTAACGCCGCGAAGGCAGTCCGGTGCAGCGCACCGGGATAGCGGCGAGTCGCCGCCATCCCGCTGCCGTCGACACATGCACGCGCGAAGGAGATATGCGCCCGACCCGCACGTCACGGTCGGGCGCGCACGCAATGGCGCTGACGCCGCCGGCGTCGTACCGCACCCGGTGATGGCGCGGCGATGCAGGAAGGTCTCACGCGGCGCTACGTATGCTCCATCACCCCGTGCACGGCGCGCGAAATCAGCGCCCCATATCGTCGAACGTCAGGTCAGCATGCGGGGTGTCCGCGACGTTGTCATCGATCATCTCGTAGATCTCCGGGTCGACGATATCGGCCGCAGGATGATGGGCGAACGTCGCGAACGACACGAACAACGAGGCGATGGTGGCCGCTTTCAATACGTTTTTCATACAACGAATCCTCTGATGAATTACCGGTTGCCAGCGCACGCCGTCATCGCTATCCCGGTGACTGGTCATGCTGGCGGAGTGAACGATACGTGCGAGGTGTTTTTCACAGATTTCCCGCCTGTAACCAATTGTTACGGGCTGTTTCCGCACGCTGAATCTCACCGCGTTCGCCCCCATGATGCGACCAGAGACAAACGTGGCATCGATGCCACGCCCAGCGCTGGACACACCCAAACATGAACAAGCAGAGCAAGCTCACCCTCGTCCTCGCGGCGATCGCCGTTGTCGCCGGCCCGGTAGCGTGGTGGCATCAAGCGGGCTCGCCGGATGCCCCCGTGCACGATTACACGCAGGGCACGTTGCAGCAGGGCAGCATCACCGCCGTGGTCTCGGCGACCGGTACCCTGAACGCCGTGAACACGGTACAGGTCGGTAGCCAGGTATCCGGATCCATCGCACAGCTGTATGCCGACTTCAACGAACCAGTGACGAAAGGTCAGCTGATCGCCCAGATCGACCCCGCGGTGTTCGCCGCCAAGGTCGCCGAAGCCATGGCCAAACTGAAGAGTGCACAGGCCGGCGTCGACAAGGCACAGGTCGCCGTGCTCGATGCGAAGACCGAGTTCGACCGCCAGCAAGGCCTGTTCGACAAGAAGCTCGTGGCCGAGAACGTGCGCGATGCCGCACGCTTTGCCCACCAATCGGCCACGGTCGAACACGAGGTCCGGCTCGCCGCCGTCGCCGAAGCCGAAGCGGCGTTACAGCGCGAGCAGGTCAATCTCGACTACACCGCCATCCACGCACCCATAGAGGGTGTCGTGATATCTCGCGATGTGGAGGTCGGTCAGACCGTGGCGGCCAGCCTGCAGGCCCCCACCCTGTTCACGATCGCCGACGATCTCGCACGCATGCAGGTCGAGGCCGAGGTCGACGAGGCTTACATTGGCAAGGTGGCCGCCGGACAATCCGTGCGCTTCAGTGTCTTTGCCTATCCGGGCAGGACTTT
>JAGRHA010000377.1 GCA_020445205.1 Gammaproteobacteria bacterium | reverse complement strand
TGCTCATGGTCGCGATGCTGCTCGTCGGTGTCGCCGTTCCTGTCGTTGCCACACTCTTGTCGGCACTCCTGATATGGCGGTACCGCGCCGCCGTCGCTCGCGCGATGTCGACGACGGCAGGTTTCGTCCAACAACCAACGTCCGCTGCAGAAACGACCACGACGGTTGACGTGTCACGAAACACCGTGGATGCCGATCGCCGTGCGGCCATGCAGCGTCTGCTCACAAAAGGCCCTTGGTGTAGCGCTCGGCATTACCTTGTCGGCGCCATCGCCTTTGCGCTGGTCTTCACGGCCGCAGCGCACGTCGCATATCCACATCACCTCGCGATGGCCGGAACGCTGATCGCCGCCTGGATCTACCTGTGGCCGTATTTTCTCGCCGTGCCCATGCTGGTCGATATGCCGTGGAAGCTTCACCTCGTCTGGTTTGCCTTCTACGTCGGTGTGTATGCGCTGCTCGGTATCTGGGCTGGCAGTATCCTCGACATACCGGGCTATCGTTTCGGTGCTGTCGACATCCCTGCACGTTCGTCCGTAACTCCGGACGGCATGTTGCGCTTATGGTTCGCCGTCAATCTGGTACCGAGCGTACTGGCGCTGGTCAGTCTCAACCGGCGCTTTCGTGCCGTGGCGCCCTTGGTGCTGGCACTCGTGACGGCGGCGGTCAGCGGCCTGCTGGGCGTCTATCTCGCGGTGTTCTCAGAGGCTGGTGTCGATGTCGTCGTAGCGGCGGCGACGGCAATGGATCTGCACGTGGTCTGGCCGCTGCTGGCGACACTCGTGGTCACGCTGTCGCTGTTCAGTGTCTTGGGATGGTATGCGATGAAAGCGATCGCGACGGCCTACAAACGTCGCCGACTGAGCGACCAGAGCCTGCTGATAGGCGTGTTGTGGTTGTTGTTCGCCAGCATCTATACGATGTGGCTGGTGGTCGACGACACGCGGTGGCTGCTGGTTCTGCCCGGTGCGATGCTGGCGTTGATACTCGCGACATCGCTCGCACGGCGCGCGACCCGCCAGACCGCCATCGCGCCAGCCGGCCTCGTTTTCCTGCGGGTGTTCTCCCTCGGCAGACGCTCAGAACGCCTTTTCGACACCATCGCCAAGCATTGGCGCAACATCGGCAGCGTGCAATTGATCACGGGCCCCGACCTCTCGCGCAGCACAGTACAGCCACAACAGTTCCTGGATTTTCTCAGCGGCAGGTTGCGACGCCACTTCGTCAGTGACCACGCATCGCTGCAACGCAGCCTCGCGGAGCGCGACCGGGGTGTCGATCCCGACGGTCGGTTTCGGGTCAACGGCTTTTTTTGTCATGCCGATTCCTGGCAGGCCGTGCTGCCCCGGCTCGTGGATGGCGGTGACATCGTGCTCATGGATCTGCGCAGCTTCTCACCCAGCAACGCGGGATGTACCTACGAGCTGGCATTTCTGGTTTCGCACGTACCTTTTCGTCGCTGCCTGTTGATTTCCGACCCGACAACGGACGAACGGCTCGTCGATGAGGTGCTGGCGAACAGTCTGCACTCCTGTCTGCCGACGTCTCCCAACGCCGGTCGACCACTGAGTGAACTCACGCGATATCGCGGCACAACGGGGCGAATCGAGACGACGGCTTTGCTGCAACAGCTGTGCGAGAACGCCTGTCGGTCGCGTGCGCACACCGGCAGCCGATGATGTGCGCCACGCACCAGCACCACAGACCTGTATCGGGTAGGCCGTGCTACGGTACGCCAAATGGCGCATCACTTCCGCTGTCGGCTGTCATTGCCGAGCGCGGCCGGCGCGCAGAATTGACGCGCGTCCCGTACTACCCTCTGCAGCATCCACTGTTGGCAATACTGCGGTGAACGACCGCGGGAGGCACACCATGGCGAGACAACCTACCCGGAGCGGCCGCGATGGTCGCCCCATCGACACCGAAAAACTCGACCGCATCGTTGCCGATGCCCGTCGCAACAGCGATCAGCGCGCAGCGGGCTATCGTGAACAGGCCTTGAAGCTGTTCCCCTGGGTCTGCGGCCGTTGTGCACGCGTGTTTACGCAGGCCAACCTGCGCGAACTCACCGTGCACCACAAGGACATGGATCATGACAACAATCCACCGGACGGCAGCAACTGGGAACTGCTGTGCCTTTACTGCCACGACAATGAACATCAGAAATATGAAGAACACATGGCCGCGTTGGCGGCGGGTCGTGGCGGAAGCATCCAAAGCAGTGGGGCAGCGGAGACCACGCATCGGCCGTTCGCCGGGCTCGAATCATTGCTGAAGAAGAAGGATTGAAACCGAATCCGCGTGCGACCGGCGACGATCGCCCCCATATGCTTACTCGCCGTTTGCTGCCACATGCGCGGCACACCCTTAGCATCCGCGATTCCTGTCGGCCTGCCAGCCGGACCTCCG